>NZ_LIRE01000176.1 GCF_001402795.1 Pseudanabaena sp. 'Roaring Creek' | reverse complement strand
TAATACCAATTCCCAAAAGTGTAGCTACACTTTTGGGAATTGAAAACCAAACCCAGTAAGGGTTTTAAAATTACAAAATGGCGTAGCCATTTTGTAATTTGGTATAATTTTTGATTGGGACGAGACTCAAGTCACGGTAAGATCTATTACAGCTATAACTCGATAAGCACTTAACTGGCAATTTTTCTATGTCAAAAGTACCTTTACCCGATGAGCGTATTCTCTTTAAAGGTCATCCTGCGGTTATCGGTAGTGTGACGAGGTTACTTGTTGCCATTTTTACCCTAGGTTTTGCAGCGATTTGGTATTGGTTGAGATCGATTAATACACAATATCTGATTACTTCACAGCGCATTGTCATCGAAGTTGGAATTTTCTCTAAGGAAATTGAAACCATAGAAATCTATCAGATCGACGATATTCATTTGGAAAAGCCCTTAAATCAGCGCATTATGGGTACGGGCAACATACTTTTAGTGACTCGCGATCTATCTGCGCCAAAGGTTCTATTGGATCGCTTACCAATTGATGTCAGAGAACTATACGAGCAGATGCGTCCTTGCATTCAGCAGGCGAGGTTTCGCTATCGTGTCCGCGATGAAGAAAATCCAAGGGAATTGCTTTGAAATTTTGATTTTTCTCGGCTTATCTCCAAAATCAAAGCTATTGATAAGTGCAAAGCCCGTAAAGTTGCGTCCCAACGGGACGAAACTTTACGGGCTTTGGTTTGTACCTCTCTTGTGGGGACAAAATCCAAACCCAAGCAGAGAAGGTTGGCGCAAAGCGCCAACCTTCTCTGCTTGGGTTTGCCATCTTGAGCTTTGAATTTACTTAACGATCGCTATAAAACTCAAGCTAAACTAGTGAGAGCGTCTTAACTAGTGCCAAGTTTAGCAACAATGACTTCATCATCGATTTCAGTTCGCGAATTACCTCTGTTCCCCTTACCTGAGTTGGTACTATTTCCGGGACAGTCGCTGCCACTTCACATTTTTGAGTATCGCTATCGCATGATGATCAATACGGTACTGGAGAGCGATCGCATGTTTGGGGTACTAATGTGGGACTCGGAGACGGGTAAGCCTGCCAATATCGGCTGTGTCGCTCAAATCGTACAGTACCATCGCCTTCCCGATGATCGATTTAAGATTTTAACCATGGGTCAACAACGATTTCGCGTGCTGGAATACGTGCGCGAAACTCCCTATCGAGTGGGCTTAGTTGAATGGATTGAAGACGAGCCTAGCAACGATGCCCCATTTCTGTTAGCAACGGAAGTCCGTGAACTGCTCAATGACGTTATTCGTCTATCCCAGAAACTCACCGATCAAGAAATCGAGTTACCCAAGATTCCCCGTGGTCCGATCGAATTGTCCTATTGGGTAGCCAGTAACTTTCAAGGGGCTAGCCTCGAACAGCAGTCCTTGTTAGAAACCTGTGACACAGCCGCAAGGCTAAGACGGGAGGCGGAGATTTTATCTTCTACCAGAAGTCAGTTAGCCGCTCGTACTGTTTTAAAGGATACCTTTAAGGAAACTTAAGCTATTATTTGCAGGTATTTTTAGGAGAATCAACCGTGAAGATCGGCATACCGAAAGAAATCAAGGATCGGGAATTTCGGGTAGGCATGACCCCTGCGGGAGTTGCAGCATTAACCGCGCGATCGCATCAAGTGGCGATCGAGACTAACGCAGGCGTTGGTTCGGGATTTAGCGATGATGAATATATCCAAGCAGGGGGAAAAATTGTTAACGCACCAGAGGATGTGTACTCCCAAGAAATGGTGATCAAGGTGAAGGAGCCTTTGCCCAGCGAATATGCCCTACTTCATTCCCAGTTAATTCTTTTTACTTATCTCCATCTCGCCGCCGATCGCCAATTAACCGAAGCATTAATCCAGTCTGGTTCTACCTGTATCGCCTATGAAACCGTACAGCTAGATAACGGACAGTTGCCTTTATTAGTACCGATGAGTATCATTGCAGGACGATTATCGGTGCAGTTTGGAGCCCATTACCTCACCAAGCAACAGGGAGGGAGCGGGGTTTTACTGGGTGGTATTCCTGGAGTGAGATCGGGTCATGTGGTCGTTCTTGGTGGTGGCGTAGTTGGCACTGAAGCCGCCAGAATGGCGATCGGTCTGGGAGCAAGGGTAACGATTTTAGATGTCAATCTTCAACGCCTCGGAGAATTGGAAGCTCTCTTTGGCTCGCGGGTACAGTTGTTATACAGTACGGCGAGTAATATTGCTGAAGCGGTTACATCGGCAGATCTCGTTATTGGCGCAGTATTAGTTGCGGGTAAACGCGCTCCTACATTGGTCAAAAGAGAACTTGTCCAAAGAATGCGATCGCATTCGGTCATTGTTGATGTGGCGGTCGATCAAGGCGGATGTATTGAGACTGTACATCCCACTTCCCATACAGCTCCAGTGTATGAAGAAGCAGGGATATTACATTATGGCGTACCAAATATGCCAGGGGCGGTACCTTGGACAGCAACGCAGGCTTTAGTTAATGCGACGCTTCCTTACACTTGCGCTTTAGCTGATTTTGGATTGGAAGCCCTTGGACGCGATCGCATTCTAGCCAAAGGGCTGAATATCCAGAATGGTCGTATTGTTTATCAGGCTGTAGCCGAAGCATTCCCTGATTTACCCACAAGCATGAGGAGCTTTTAGCGATAAACCCCAAGAATTGATTGGCGGCGCGAAGCGCCGCCAATCAATTCTTGGGGTTTATGTCCTAAGTCAAGTGACTGTAGCTATAAGTAGCTAGGCATAATTAAAAACCAAAACCAGAGAGCGTACCGCCCACTACGCGGGCGGTACGCTCTTCTAGGTTTTAAGTTTACTTATGCCTAGCTACTTA
>NZ_LIRE01000175.1 GCF_001402795.1 Pseudanabaena sp. 'Roaring Creek' | reverse complement strand
TCTGGATTTTATAGCTACAGTCACTTGAATTAGGACAAATTAAACCCCAAGAAATGATTGGCGGCGCTTCGCGCCGCCAGTCATTTCTTGGGGTTTATGTCCTAGTACATTTGGCGATAGCTATACAGCGCTTGGCGCTCAAAGCCAAACCAATAAATTTTTTGAGAGTGTTGCGAAGCAACACTCTCAAAAAATTTATTGTGGTTCTTTTGATCGAAAATTGCTGTAACACCAATTCCCAAAATGGCAACGCCATTTTGGGAATTGGGCTAATTAGATTAGCCAAGCAACTGCTTAGCACGATTGGCGATCGCCTCAGCATTCATGCCATTAAAGTCAAACAACTGACCTGCTGAAGCCGTTGTCTCACCTCTCTTCCAAGCAAACACATCGCGCTTGCTATTACTGCGTAGCATCACAGGTTCCAGCATGGCTGACGCTCCGCCGACCACACCAATCAGAGCATCACCAGCAAAGAAAGCCTCAAACTCAGCATCGCTTAGGAACTTCCCATCGGGTTCAGAACAAGTATTCCACGCCACATCGCTTTCCCGATAGAGACGGCGAGGGCTAACAATCGAGACGATCTTGGAACCAATCCCTTGTTCGGCAAGCTTCTGTGCTGCTTCATATACAGGGAGCAACATCATATCGCCGATTACAGCAAAGACAACCTTCTGACTACCTGCAATTTCTTGCAAGGTAATTGCACCATCTTCCAGAGCTTGTCTGGTTTGCGCAAAATTAGTACGGATGGGTAAAGGCGATTTACTGGCGGTAATGACCACACCTTTATTTACTGCCTTTAGCGCCCATTCATAGCAAACTTGAATGCTATTAGCATCGAGAGGGAAGAGGGGAAATATATTGCCATTACGCATCATTGATGCGAAGTAGCCTTCAATTTCAGGGCGTTGGTGCGTCCAACCGTTACGACCCTGCTCTAAAGCCCCTGCGGTAAATAGACAAACCGTTGCAGGAGTAGGGCGGCGTAACTCAGCCATAGCTTGAGTTACGGTCTGCCAAATGGGAAGTCCATTAATCGCAAAGGATTCGTAGGAACACCAGAGCGTCCGACTGCCCATCAACGCCAAGCCCACGGCCAAACCAGCGCAGGCATCTTCGCTTAGAGGTTCGTAAACCTGTCCATTCGGCTCTTGATTGTAGAGCGCATCAACAGTGGGGTGATTGATCTTCAGTGCTTGGTTAATATTGGCAATTCCTGAAGCTTCATTTCCATCTGCATTGGTCACGATATAGCTCTTATCCGTTTGTCCGACATAGCCAACCAAGCGACCCATGGCAGTGGTGGAAATCTTGGATTCATCGATCGCATATTCTTCTAAGGGCAAGGTTCCCAAATCGATGAGAGGTAATACCGATTCTGTTACTGCTGTTTTAGAAGAAGAACCGCCACCAGCCCATTCGAGATTGGTACGAACGGTTTGCCAAGCCTCAGGATTGAGCGCGCGTGCCTGTAATCCCGCAACAATATCGATATTGTCGAGGGTGTGATGGGCATAAAGATTATGGGATTTCGCTCCGCGTGCGTGAACTCCTGCGCCTTTAAGTTGCTTGATAATGAATACGGTTAGCTTTCCACCAAAAGCAAATTTTGCCGCCTTATCCACGCCGACAAGCACCGCCTCAGTAAAGGCAAGCCTTTGTTTTAGAGAAAAAGCCGTACTATCAACATAAGCTCCGTCTTGATCGCGATCGTCAAAATCTTTGGCATCGATCAAAATCACTTCATCAAAGCCATTACCTTGCCAGAAAGCAATCATTTCCGCATTGGTCTTAGTCGAAACCATACTGTGATGCTCTTGACTAAAACCATTCCACACCAGAATCGGAATAAAATTAGTAACTTCAGGATAGGCGGTATGAAAATGGGCGATCGAACTAATCGGATAGGGTTCGCCCATGCCACCATCACCCATGGTCACGGGAAATAGCTTGTTACGGTGCAAGAGTGCCGCAGCCATGGCAAAATGTTGCCCCTGTCCGAGGGGACCCGCAGGAGCCAGAATTCCTGGAATATATCCCGATAAATGACCGAGTAAGCCATGTTTCTCACGATAGCGATCGCGCATTTGCATTACCGTACTAATGCCCATATCTTCAAGGGAGCGATCCAGAAACATGGCACTGTAGTACCCAGGGGCATGATGTCCCACTTCGGTGGGCATATTTTTGTGACCCAACATATAAAAAGCAGCGACAGCTTCTGCACTGCTGGCAAAGCCGCCTGGATGCCCTGAGGCTTTACTAGCCGTGACCTGTAAGGTGAGATATCGCAAGGCATCAGCGGCAAGCAAGGTTTGAAATACTGCTGCGCGATCGCGCGGATCGCTCACACCAGATTTGTCTGGACTAAGCACGGGGATACGCCCTAGCTCGTCGAACCCCTCCAACGGTTCACCAAAGTACTGAATGCCTTCACAAAAAGCGGGAGTAGCTGAGATTGTATTGTTAGGGGTTGCGACCATAGATTTTTTGACCTTGGATTTGTCTTGACTAGGGATTTAATTATGAAATGAATAGAGATTAAGAAATGCTGAAAATTTCTTCTAAGAGACATTTTAGTATGTACTGGGCACAGAGACCGAATGCGATTGTGCAATTAAGGACACAATACAAATATGCAATCAAAACAAATATGCAATCAAACATAAATGCAATCAAAAATGCAATCAAACATAAAGTACCTGTGGCTTCGACTCCGTTCAGCCAAAGTTGGCTGAACGGAGTCGAAGCTAAATAACTGGGTAGAACATTTTTTATTCGCAAGAGCCTAATTACAAAATTTATTGCAAAATATTTGCGCTGGCTATGTTATATTAAGAAATGCGGCAGCTTGGCTCAGGTGGTTAGAGCGACGGTCTCATAATCCGTAGGTCCCGGGTTCAAATCCCGGAGCTGCTATATAGACTAATAAAGTATAGATGATGCCTTGTATCGTCTATACTTTTCTATTGTTCATGATAGTATGTAGACAATTTACTCCCTAACGCAAAGGACAAGATTATGGGATTACTCGATCGCATTGGTATGGTGGTCAAGTCCAATGTAAATGCAATGGTTACAGCTGCTGAAGATCCAGAAAAAATTCTGGAGCAATCAATCATTGATATGCAAGAAGATTTGGTGCAATTGCGCCAAGCTGTTGCTCAATCAATGGCGGCTCTAAAGCGCCAAGAGCAACAATATAATCAAAGCGCATCACAAGCTCAGGAATGGGAAAAGCGGGCAATGCTAGCGCTCCAGAAGGGAGATGAAAACCTAGCAAGGGAAGCCCTCAGTCGCAAGAAAACCCATGCTGATGCGGCGGCAACTTTAAAGGTTGGTTTGGATCAACAAACAACCCAAGTAGATACTCTCAAGAAAAATCTGATTGCGATCGAAGGCAAGATTTCTGAGGCAAAAACCAAGAAAGAAATGCTTAAGGCAAGGTTGCAATCGGCGAAGGCTCAAGAAAATCTCAATAATATGCTGGGTAAGGTCAATACCAATTCCGCAGCAGCAACGTTTGAGCGTATGGAAGAGCGTGTCCTACTAGCTGAGGCTAAAGCTGGAGCTAGTGCCGAACTTGGAATGGATAATCTCGAATCTCAGTTTGCTCAGCTAGAAGCTGGAAGTGGGGTTGACGATGAATTGGCTGCTCTCAAAGCTAAAATGCTGACTAGCAGCCCTGCACCTCAAGGAGCTTTACCTCCATCGGATACAGCTAAGAAGCCCACGGTCGGAGCAGCGATCGATGCCGAGCTAGAAGCTCTTCGTCGCCAAATGGGTTAATTGACCTCTAAACACCAACGTTTCATAGGAAAGGGAACATTTTATGTTCCCTTTCCTTTTTTTAGCTACCGCAACACAAGAGATTGCCAGAACAAATCAAAACCCAAAAAATGATTGGCGGATCTTCGCGCCGCCAATCATTTTTTGGGTTTTATACCAATTCCCAAAATGGCAACGCCATTTTGGGAATTGGTATAAGGGGCTATGCCTTGAGGAAGGTATTGTTATAGTTTTGGCAAATTCAAAAAATTTAAAACAAATTTAATTAATTCATCAAAAGCTGTAAATCCTTACCAAACATTGCGATCGCTCTATTAAACGCATCAGAAAAGCATTTTGATTTTGCAGGGCTAGCTCCTTGACGTTTATATAAACTTTGAGTCAAACTGTCTATTAATTTAATAGCTAGAACCAGCATGGAAACTCTGGAATTTATTATTTACCCAGACGGTCGAGTGGAAGAACGCGTGACTGGTATTGTCGGTTCTAGTTGCGCTGAAGTGACAGCAGCGATCGAAGCAAAGCTCGGTATTGTGGCTTATCGAGAGCTAACCTCCGAAAACTTTGCTCAGCAGCAAGTCATATCTCAGTCGTCTACGCAACTCGATCGCGTGTCAGACATGGGCGATTCCCGATTTAGTCAGTGGTAGTAACACACAGAAAAGTCCAAGGTTTCACCAGATTAAAATACAAAATTTCCGTCCATTTGCCGTTTAGATCGAAGTTAGGATACAACCTATGTCACATTTTAGCCAAGTAAAAACCCAAATTCGTAGCCTAGAGCCACTCCAGAAGGCTCTCACTGATTTAGGTGTCAACTGGAAATCAGGGACATCACCCATGCGTGGACATCAAGGCGCGACTGCTGAGGCTGCACTGGTAATCGAGCAAGACAATGGCTATGATGTGGGTTTTCAGTGGAATGGCTCCGAATATGCACTAGTTGCCGATATGCAGTACTGGCAACAGCCTTGGACGGTGGAAAGCTTTTTAAGAAAGGTAACCCAGCGCTATGCGATCGCTACAGTCATGGGCGAGTCAACTAATCAAGGTTTCTCCCTCGCTGAGCAGCAGGTACGCGAAGACGGCTCAGTACGCCTAGTCCTACAGCGTTGGAATGGATAACTCCTCAGATCATGCTGTTGTCATTACCAGCTCAGAGCCAGAAATGAGCGATCCTGATCGCTCTGGCTTTGAGCCAGAACTGGGTGGTGAGCTACGCCAAAATGCAATTTTTGTCGATGAGACAGTATGTATCGGTTGCGGACATTGCGCCCATACCGCTTGCAGTACGTTTTTTTTAGAAGAAGACTACGGACGAGCTAGAGTAATCGCCCAAGATGGCGATGATGAGGAATTGGTGCAAGAAGCGATCGACACTTGCCCAGTAGACTGTATCGCTTGGGTAAATTACAACGACTTAAATAAGCTCGAAGAAGCGAGAAAGCATCAAGTTATTCAAAATTTGGGCATTATTGGGGATGGTGCTGCCTTAAGGCGCTCCATAATTCCTTAAAAGGAAAGGGACGCTATGCAGCATCCCTTTCCTTTTATTTATTTAGTAGCGATTACGACCGCCGCCGCCAGAAGGACGACCACCGCCGCCCTTGAAGCCACCTCTGCCGCCACCAAAGGAGTCAGAGCTTTCACGAGGCTTAGCTTTGTTAACCTTGAGTGCGCGACCCATCCATTCAGCCTCGTCTAATGCTACGATCGCAGCATCTTCTTCCTTTTCCTCGGTCATTTCTACGAAAGCGAAACCACGGGGACGACCTGACTCACGATCAATAGGTAGATGAACACGAGTGATTTTGCCATATTCTGAAAATACGGCTTTTAAATCATCTTCTGTAACCTCATAAGAGAGATTACCAACATAAATAGACATAATACTTGCTTCAACAATCAGATATGTGTAGAGATAGAGATTTCGGAAAGAAGCCTGTCACGATGAAACAGAAGACGACTGTCAATACTGAAAACAAACATGCGATCTAGAAATACTCATCCGCACATATTCTAGCGTAGTCATCTTCAATTAGGAGACGATCTTGAAAATATTTACGTTGCATCAGTCTTTAGGCAGATACGGGAAAAAAATCCTGACACAGCCATCCTATTTCATTCGTGAGATTAAATGATTTGACATATTCATCCAATTTAGCTATCAATATTTCCTAAAAAAGATTGTTTATTTGATCGCTTTTACGAAAATAGAAACAAGCGGGCATAAGTAACAGAGCATCATTAACAAAAAGCAATCCAAAGAAAAGTAACAATTACGATTACCCATGTGTTTTAAATCACATGGGGACAAGTGAGTTGCGATCGCAAAAAGTAAAAAAAGATCGTCCATAGTATTTTCTTTTGATATAAAGAAAATACTATGGAAGTCCCAAGTCTTTCCTAATCTATTGCTATACAATAAAAAATCTTTTCCTTCTTAGGATTACCATAAAGGGAGTATCTCAATTTAAAGAAAAGTGGGATACTGCAATATTTAGTTGCGATCTGAGGATTTTATGATTCGTTCAGAAATGCTGGGTATAATTCCTAAGCTTTCGCAAAATTTTATTCATGAGACAGATACGAGTATTAGACTTATCATTTAGGTTGGCTTTTAGCTTTACATAGGTATATGAAGATTTATGTTTAATGCAACTGAACTGCTGATTGGTAATTTTGTTGAACAGTTGAAGCTAGGATATCGCCGTACCTATGGCGGCTATATGCATGACTACGAGGATATTATTGGTTGGGCTGGCAATATGGCTCTTGAAAACATAGCCAATAGTGACGCTCTGTATCATAACGTCGAACATACGATCCTCGTAACTCTGGTTGGGCAGGAAATTTTACGGGGTAAACATATTCGCGAAGGTCGTGTTTCTCCTGAAGATTGGTTGCACTACATTATTTCTCTTGTCTGCCATGATATTGGTTATGTCAAAGGTGTTTGCCTTCAGGATTCTCATGGCAAGTATGCGACGGGAATTGGTGATTCTATGGTAGAACTCCCTCCTGGGGCTTCGGATGCTGGACTCACTCCCTATCATGTCGATCGCGCTAAGCTATTTGTCAATCAACGCTTTGCTAATCATTCCTTGATTAAGGCGGAGAAAATCTGCCGTAATATCGAGCTGACCAGATTTCCCGTACCTAAGACTGGTGACCATCAAGATACAACGCATTTTGCGGGATTAGTGCGATCGGCCGATCTCATCGGTCAACTCAGCGATCCCCGCTATCTCAAGAAGATTGGTGCTTTGTTTTACGAGTTTGAAGAAACAGGGGTTAATGCGGCTCTTGGATATGCTCATCCAGGCGATTTACGCCGTAACTATCCTAAATTTTATTGGACAAGCGTTTATCCGTTCGTCAAGGATGCTCTGTACTATCTATCGCTGACACAGCAAGGACAGGAGATTGTGGCGCATCTGTACTCAAATGTGTTTGTGGTGGAACATGAAAAGCTAGATTATCCACAAGCAAATCTTAATTTGCCTGCAACGATTATTACGCCTTAATCTGTAATATCACAGATCAAAATGGCGTAGCCATTTTAATCTGTAATCCTTACTGGGTTTAGTTTTTATAGCTACAGTCACTTGACTTAAGACAAATCAAACCCCAAGAATTGAGTGGCGGCGCAAAGCGCCGCCACTCAATTCTTGGGGTTTATGTCCTAATAC
>NZ_LIRE01000655.1 GCF_001402795.1 Pseudanabaena sp. 'Roaring Creek' | reverse complement strand
AGCCCCCCTTGTGAAGGGGGGAGAAGAGGTGGTTGCTGATTCTCTAATTTGTTGAAGAATGTCTTCCATAATTAGAAAATTAAATTCTTTCTCTTCTTCCCCCTTTGCAAGGGGGATTGAGGGGGATCTAAACCTTGAAACGTAGTCAGGGAGTTTTGTGTGTACTCTGTGGCTTGGGAGATGGAGTTGGTGGTTGAGGTGATGATCCCCCCCAGCCCCCCTTGTGAAGGGGGGAGAAGAGGTGATTGCTGATTCTCTAATTTTTTGAAGAATGTCTTCCATAATTAGAAAATTAAGTTCTTTTTCTTCTTCCCCCTTCACAAGGGGGATTGAGGGGGATCTAAACTTTGAAACGTAGTCAGGGAGTTCTATGTGTACTCTGTGGTTTGAGGAATGGAGTTTGTGGCTTAGGATATGATCCCCCCCAGCCCCCCTTGTGAAGGGGGGAGAAGAGGTGGTTGCTGATTCTCTAATTTGTTGAAGAATGTCTTCCATAATTTTAGACTCATGGCTTAATCAAGTGTTCTTCTTTGCGGCGATAGGCGGAAATTTTACGCTGTCGGTCAATGGATGGATAGAAGAAAAGGTAGCCTAACCAACTAGCACTAGCGAAAGCACTTCCATAGATAAAAATCCTGTATGTATTTAACCAAGCATAAAATTGGGGAAAATTTGATTTTTCGTATGAGTTATCAATCGACAGAAAATATATGCACATTATAGATAACCCAATTGTTAGACTTCCCGTAAGAGTCAATATTTTTTTTAAATCTCTATCAATCAGACTACTGACGAAATTTAATAAACATACAACTATGAATATGGGTATTGGTAGCCATACAAGAACAAAACCATAATACATATTAGAAAGTGACACAAGCTTTGTTATATGCAAAACGATAGGAATGATTCCAATTAAAAATGGGATCATTAGAAAATGAGTTATAAATCCAAGAGAAAATTTGTAAGTCTTTATAGGTAAAGCGGCAGTTTCTACTTGGATTGAAAAGGCGTAGTTTTCGTGATTGGTATTAAGATGGAGCATTAATTTCCGCTTCCCTTTGGCTTTAGCAATTAACTCAATGGTATCCACTATGATTTAACATTCAATTTTATTACCGTTAAACCTCTTGCGACTAAATGAGATCCAATCATGGTTATCTGGATTATGTGGCGGATCATTAGGATGAGGAGCAACTTCCCAATGACCTTCTAAAACAGTTTCGGGAATAGAATTAACTAGCGTAATCGTTTGCGTGAGCTTTTCACCTAATTTAGTCGCCTTAAATTCTAAAACATCTCTACTAGGCTCGAATTCCTTTCCATCTTTAAAAAACTTGACTTCAGGCACACGCACCACATACAAAGGCTTCAACGCCTCCAATGCAGACTTAGCATCAGCAAAACGCTTACTCGGATCGGGCGCAACCATCTGATCTAGCCACTTCACAAAGGTTAAACTGCATCCCTTCAACTTCGGATCGATTTTGCTGCGATCTAGTTGATTGCTGAAATCGATGTAATTGCCGATATCTGTCGAACGGATCGCCCCAATCAAACAGATTAACGTCAAACCCAAACCATAGAGATCGGAAGCATTGGTTAGCTTGAGATTGCGGATTTGTTCGGGAGCCATGAAGCCAAACGTCCCCGCATTAGCGCTACTCATCGCCACACTGCCACTACCCACCCGCGCAAAACCAAAATCAATCAGGTAAACCTTGAGATTATCATCCACCAGAATATTTTCAGGCTTAACATCACGGTGAATGACAGGCGGCATTCGCTCTTGCAGATAAACCAAAATTTCCAAAATCTGCACCGCAATTTGCTTAATTTGATCGGGCGTAAAACTCCGCGCCGCCGCCAAAGTATCTGCAGGAAAGTATTCCGTAACTAAGCAATAGCCATTACCCGTCTCAAACTTGTCTAAATATTTAGGAATGCCGCGATGATTTAAACCCTGTAAGCTTTGGATCTCACGCTCGATCGCTCTAAATCCATCCCACCCCGAACCCGTCGCAAACTGAAATTGCTTGATGGCAACGTCAACATTATCCGCAAGACGTTTAGCAAGGTATGTAAACCTGCCCCCCTCCAAGTTATGCCCCAACTCTTTGATAACTTGATAACCATGCACCGCAAAATCAGGAAATGCACTCATATTTCTAGGTAAAAACTAGATTTTTATTATATTTCCTATTTTTGCAGGATTTTTGTGATTTGAAAATCTAGTTTTTACTTTTTTGTAATTGAGTTAACAGCCATGAAGTAACCTGACCATGATCAATTTCTCTTGATAATCGCAAAGCTTCTTCTAAAAGAGAAATTTCTAAACCTGTAATTACTTGCGATCGCGTAATTCGATAACTACCTTTAGCACCATCAAAATCCGTAATTGTAAAGGCTAAAATCTCCACATTTTTAACATCAATTACCCAATATTCCTTCACGCCCAAATCTTCATACATCAAGCGTTTTTTACCAATATCATCCGCCCAAGAACTATTCGCAATCTCGATCGCCAAATCAGGTGCAGGATACACATCCAAATCAACCACACCCGTACCCCAAGGAATTAACTGAGCGCGATCGCCAACATAATAAGAAATATCGGGCTGGACTTCCTTACTGCCAACTTTTCGGTAAGAGCAATTATCTTTGCTATTTAAAGCTAATCCATTAACGGCAACAAATAAGCCAATAGCCATAACTATTAGTGCATGATCGGCTGAATGGTCTGAACCAGTAGACATAGGTTCAACTCTTGATTCTCCATTGAAGTAATAAAACTTGTATTTTTGATATTTCGGATCGTCAGCAACTTGAATGAATTCTTCCCAAGAGATTTTGACCCAAGTATTTAGGTTCTGCTCAATTATGTTTTCAGTTGATTGATCGGCAGCTTTATCGATACTTAATACCGCAACCATATCTATACCTCATTGGCAAAATATTAAGGAGGATGACGCTTTCGGTCATCCCCATATCTTAATACAAGCGATCTAAAACGTAGTTTGTTAAACCAATCAGAGATTGCTTAGGCGCAGAGGATGGGAGCCACTCGATCGCAGTAAATGCAGACTTAACATGACTCTTCGCGAGTTCACGCGATCGCGAAATTCCCTCACTGTTATGAACCAGTTCCAGAGCCTTTTCTAAATCTCCCACTTCGCTAAACTCACGCTCGATCAATCCACGCAACTGAGGATGCTCTTCGAGAGCAAACAAAACGGGTGCAGTTAAATTACCTTGCTTCAGATCGGAGCCCGCAGGTTTACCTAAAGTCTCGGTGGAACTGGTGAAATCAAGAATGTCATCGACAACCTGAAACGCGATCCCAAAATGCTTACCAAAATTAAATAACTGCTCAGCCTGTACCTGACTGACACCACTGAGAACACCCGCAGCCTTGGCGCTACCTGCCATTAACGAGGCAGTTTTATAAAAACTCTTTTCGAGATAGTCCTCCAAAGTCAGATCACTATCAAAGGCTGTGAGACTTTGGCGAATTTCACCCTCAGCAAAATCGGTAATGACTTTCGACAAAAGCTTAACAACTTCAAGATGATCTAAGTTGGCTAAATACCAAGATGCTTGGGCAAACAGAAAGTCTCCAGCCAAGACCGCAATGCGATTGCCAAAGCTATTATTCACCGTGGGCATCCCACGACGGAGATCTGCGGAGTCGATCACATCGTCATGCACCAGACTTGCTGTATGGATCATTTCCGTGATCTCCGCAAGACGACGATGGCGTGAGGTGATATCGCGATCGCTCATCGTCGCCCGTGACACTAGCAAGACCAGCGCGGGACGCATACTCTTGCCCTTAGCTTCAAACAAATGTTCGGCAGCAGCATACAAAATTGGATGTCTTGCCCCTACCAACTGCTTCAAATTATCCGTGAGAGTATGCAAGTCATCTTTGACTGGTGCAAAAAGTTCGGTGACAGAAGTAGTTGGAAGGCTCATGCGAATAAACCAGTTTTATATCAATTTTTACATATCTTCATATATTGTATGAGAATGTTGTAAGAGTTGAAGACAGACTTAACTAGTTTTATCGATCAATAATTGATCAATATGGTATAGAAAGCTGTAAATAGCTGATACGCTGTACCTACTACTCCTTTAGCCAGAAATTTTTTAGCGATCGCCATTAATGCCAACTATGACTGGTAGTACGACTGATAGCACATCACCCCATCCCCGACTTGTTATGTATCCCTGTGATATATTTTAAAAAAACGTAATCAAATCGTATAGATGGAACTTTGACTAATGATGCCTAGGCTACTCTTGATTGATGATGATCCGATAATATCTGAAATGGTCACGCTAAACCTTGAACATGCTGGATATCAAGTCAGTCAAGCAAGTGATGGAATCAAAGGACAAGCCCTTGCCATTCAGTTGATGCCAGACATGATCATCCTTGATTTAATGCTACCTAGGGTAGATGGATTTACAGTTTGTCAAAGATTGCGTCGTGACGAAAGGACTAAAGAAATTCCCGTAATGATGCTCACAGCGATGGGACAAACCCAAGATAAAGTTGAAGGCTTTAACGCTGGAGCCGATGATTATTTAACTAAGCCCTTTGAACTCGAAGAAATGCTAGCGCGAGTACGGGCTTTACTAAGGCGTACAAATCGAATTATTGATACGGCTAAGCATGGTGAAATTTTAATCTTCGGTTCCTTAACACTCGTACCTGAGCGTTTTGAAGCCATTTGGTTTAATCAAACCGTCAAATTAACCCATCTAGAATTTGAGCTCCTGCATTGTCTCTTGCAACGTCACGGTCAGACCGTATCGCCTAGCGAAATCCTCAAGGAAGTTTGGGGCTATGAACCTGATGACGATATCGAAACCATCCGTGTCCATATTCGGCATCTCCGTACCAAACTCGAACCCGATCCGCGCCATCCTAAATATATTAAAACCGTATATGGTGCGGGATATTGCCTCGAGCTTCCCCATGATAACGATAGCAGCCCAGACGATGGCGCGATCGCTGAGTAATACCAAGTTAAGAAATGGCTACGCCATTTCTTAACTTGAAAA
>NZ_LIRE01000700.1 GCF_001402795.1 Pseudanabaena sp. 'Roaring Creek' | reverse complement strand
TATAGTTGTTTTAAATAACTTGTAGACGGGCTTCGACTTCGCTCAGCCCTCGGTGTAAGCTAGCTGAGCGAAGTCGAAGCTGTAGTTTTTATTTGAATTATCTATATCACTTTTAGTTATGGTTTTCACAATTAAGACTGTTTGTTAGTTTTTGTGATACTGGATACAATAGAGACAAATCTAATAAGCTTTTCATGAATTGGAAAGGGGATGGATATATTATGTTCGGCAATATCAGAGAAGCTCGTTATCAAGAAAGACAAAGCGATCGAGATGGGGGACTTTTACCACGTAAAGATGACTCTGCTTATTTAGATGGTTATCTCAAGGGGAGACCTGAAGGATTAGATGGAGTTATGCAATATTTTCCAACGGTAGAAGATTACTTAAAGTGGCAATTAAATCACTCAAAGTCTTCGCGTCTTTAAATGGAATTTTTGACTAAGCGAAACCCAATATGTGTAGTTCCCGTATCAGGAGACTCGGACTCACGCGCCGCAGGACGATAGCGACTGCAATAATTGGGAGCACAAAGATAGGAACCACCCTTAATAACGTGTAACACCGACTCATCAGGCTTTTTGGGATCAAAGCTTTTATGGCGATCGCTAGTGATCGGATTGTGTTGGTGTGCCATGCGATCGTGCCCAACCTCGAAGAAATCAGAAGTCCATTCCCAAACATTACCAGTCATATCATAGAGTCCATAACCATTAGAAGGGAACGACCCGACAGGTGCTAAACCCTTGTATCCATCGGCTTTAGTATTAAAAAATGGAAAAATTCCCTGCCAAGTATTCGCTCTCTTCTCAGAATATTGATCCCCCCAAGCATAGGTTGCGCCATCTAAGCCTCCTCGCGCCGCATATTCCCATTGTGCTTCCGTGGGAATTGATTTGCCAATCCACTTGGCATAGGCTTCCGCATCTTTATAGGAAATATGCACGACGGGATAATTATCTTTATTTTTTATAGAACTATCTTTCCCAAAAGGATGTTGCCAATTAGCCCCCACAGTCCAAGTCCACCAACCAAGAAAAGCTACCGTCTGGGCATCTTCTTTAGGTGGTTGAAATACTAAAGAACCTGCTAAGCGCTGCTCTTCAGACAGATCGGGGAATTCTTCTTTTGATAGGGGAATCTCCGCAACAGTCTTGTAACCAGTCTCCTTCACAAATTTAGCAAACTCAGCATTCGTTACTTCATGCGCATCTATGCAAAAACTGCTCACACTCACATTATCAGCAGATCTTTCCTCAGGAAACCGATCGCTATCTGCACCCATCCGAAAAGTCCCACCATTAATAAACACCATCCCTTCAGAACAAGAGTTATTAGCCAAAGCAGAAGGTGCGATCGCTAAAGCGCAGAGAAGAAAAAAGAAAAAAAGAAAAAGAAAAAATCTATTTTGCACAATCAATCACCAATTACCAAAAGCCAAAAGCTAATCGCTAAAAGCCAATCACTAAAAAGCTAATCACTAATTTCTAAGTAATTGAGAATTCTTAACCTTTTCATACCACATTGACTTGCGTATTCTTCCTTTACAGAAGCATTAGCAAAGCTATAGCAATAAAAGAACGTCAGTTCGGATTTACGTAGCAAACCCTTTCTCAAAACCCGTTTAAAATTATCCCGAATTTATGCCCAAAAGCCAAGTGACGGCGCAAAGCGCCGCCACTTGGCTTTTGGAATTATCTCTAGTGATTTAAACTAAAAATAAATGATTAGGATCGAGATAGACTTGAAATGGTTGAGAATATTGCTTCAACACAAGCCATTTCTCTTTAAATACTTCCGCTTGCAGATGATAGTCCCAATCATGACTGGGAGGAGTCTTTAGCTTGAGGTATAAAGTCATACGGTGAGGCGTTTCCGTAGTACGAACCAACCAACAGGGAAGTATATTGGGAGAATCATTTTCGGATTCATGCTCAAGAAAAACGATATCGTGAGCGCGAATTCCTATATGAGTTAGCGGTTTAGTATTGGAATAGTTAACCTGTAGCTTACATTCCCAATCTAGAGCTTCGACGAGATCGGGCGCGATCGCATCAGTTTCAATCCGCGAAAAGTTTTTACACCCCGTAAGCCTTGCTGTCTCCACATTGGCGGGATGCTCTAAAACGGTTGACTTCTCACCGTAACTCATCACCTTTCCGCGATCCAAAATCAACAGGTTTTGGCAAATACGATAAGCCTCATCGATATTGTGAGTTACAAAGAGAGTAATCCCTTTATAGGTGCTAAGAACTGAGATGAGTTCCCTTTCTATTTGGTTGCGGAGGTGGGTATCGAGCGCAGAAAAGGGTTCATCTAGCAGAAGGATATCAGGTTGACTGACCAAAGCCCTAGCAAGGGCAACGCGCTGCTGCTGCCCTCCTGAGAGTTGATGCGGATAGCGATCGCCAAAGGATTGCAGGTCAATACTTTGTAATTGCTCCGCAACTTTTTGTCTAACCTCCGATCTCGGAAGCTCTTTGGGTAATCCAAAAGCAATATTTTGGGCAACCGTAAGGTGTGGGAAAAGCGCATAGTTTTGAAACAGAAAACCAATATTGCGATCGCGGCTGGGCAAATTAATTGCTTTAGCACTATCAAATAAGACCTTGCCATCGATCTCAATCCGTCCACTTGATGGATTCTCCATCCCTGCGATACACCTGAGCAGCATACTTTTCCCCGTACCTGATGCACCCAAAATACCAATGGATTGATCGACACAGTGCAAAGCAATTTGCAAATCAAATTCTGGTAATTGTTTGTAGATATCGATGAATAAGCCTTCATCAGCGATCGGCGATGGGTGATTGATAATTGGTGATTGAGATTTGGCAATTAAAATTGTTCCTTTTTCCTTTTTCCTGTTTCCTCTTTCCCTGCCTCTTGCTCTCTTGCTTGACCAAAAATGTGCAATCGCGATCGCGAAAAAAGACATCGATAAAATTATGGCTGTCCATAACCAAGCTTCCTGAGTTGAGCCCGATTCCACAGCAGCATAAATAGCAATAGGAATTGTAGTGGTTTGCTTAGGAATATTACCTGCTAGCATCAAGGTTGCTCCAAATTCGCCTAAGCCTCTAGCAAAGGAAAGCATAGTTCCTGCTAAAATTCCAGGAAAGGCTAGAGGTAAAGCTATTTGATAGAAGACTCTAAATTCAGAAGCACCAAGAGTTTTGGCAGCACGCAATAAATTTCCATCCACCTGCTCGAAGGCACTTTGAGCAGTTTTGTACATTAGAGGAAAAGTGACAACTATTGATGCAACTACCCCCGCATACCAAGTAAAAATAATGTTGAAATGGAAAAGCTGCAAAAATTTCCCTGCCCAGCCATACTGACCAAATAGTTGCAGTAGCAAAAAACCCACAACTGTGGGTGGTAATACCAGTGGGGCAAGGAAAATGCCATCAAATAACGTTTTCCACTTGCCCCGATATTCGAGAAGGCTATAGGCTAACGTAATTCCCAATAAAAATGTAAAGAAGATAGCAGTAGTTGCTACCTTAAGCGATATCCAAAATGGAGAGAAATCAAAGGCTACTGAATCCATATTTCTCGAAAATAGTTTTAGCGGTTTCGGTGGATAAAAAGTCTAGATAAGATTTAGCGATCGATTGATTGGCGCTTTTTCTTACCACAGCGACGGGGTAGACAATTGATTCGTGAAGTTTTGCATCAATGACTTGCACTACTTTAACTTTAGTAGAGGTTTTCGCATCGGTGGCAAATACAAATCCCGCCTGTGCGTTACCAGATTCAACAAATTGAAGCACTTGACGCACGTTACCTGCTAAGACAAATTTTGATTGCAAATCTGGCAATAGTTCTAACTTCTTCAAAGCTTGTTCGGCATATTGACCTGCAGGAACGCTACGGGGATCGCCGATCGCAATTCGTTCAAAATCAGCCTTAGTTAAGTCTTTCAAGTCACTAATATTCCCTTTATCTAATGGCACAATCAAGACAATACGGTTGCTTAATAAATCGCGTCGGGTATCGGTAACGATTAAATCTCTCTTTTGCAATTCATCCATTTGCTTGGCTGCCCCAGGAATGAGAACATCGACGGGAGCCCCATTCATGACTTGTTGTTGTATATTACCTCCGTTTGCAAAGTTAGTCCGAACTGATACATTAGTTTTTACTTGGTTATATAACGGTGTAAGTTCGTTCAATACGTCCTTCAGGCTTACCGCCGCAGAAACCGTTAATTGGGCATTGCTAGCTGGTTGGATTGATTCTTGACTGGCTAAGGGTTTATTCGTTTCAGTTGTTGGGGAGAAAAAGCTACATCCTACGATCGCGGATAAAGTGACAACGATTAAGGAGAGAAAAGTAATAACTTTTTTCTTGTTCATAGAGTCTCGGATGGGATTATTTTCTGTAATATCTATAATATTTTAGTATAGAAGCTTTCAAATCATTATGGGTAATCTCAGACAGAGAAAAAACAAATAGAAAAACTCTATACACAGGTTTTGAGGGCGAGAGCAGTCGGCGCATAGGAGGCTCTATTTCCATAAATTAGGTTACCGTATTAACCTAAGAAGAGAAGGTTAGCGCTTCGCGCTAACCTTCTCTTCTTGGGGCTTGATTTTGTCTTCAAGCGAGTGGCGACAGCTATATAAATCCTTCCAAAAATCCTGCAAACTCTGCAACCTTACTGAAATTGCGCCAAAAACTCTAACATCAACTCTTCTTCGGACATCTGCTGTAATTGCATCGATGTCGGTCCTTTTAAAAACTCCTTAATCGTCATCCGCCGATCGCGAAAATCGACAACAAATTGATGCATTTGTTCAATAATTGCGATCTGATCCTCGATTTCCCGCAAAGCCTCGCCAATCGGATCGCCGCCATACTTAGTTATCTTTTTGAAAGTGGCAGTCATTTCTCCCTGCTGTGTCTTTTTCGTGATTTTTAATTGCTGCTTTAAATTTTCTAATTGATCCTTAAGGTATCTATTCTCCGCTTCCACTTTGGCACAGTGGCGACTCAGATCGTCAGTGCTATCGCGATCGATAATTGCCCCCAATTCTTGCTCCTTTTCAATTGCCAGAAGTCTTGCTAGATCTCCATCTTGATAAGCGAGATTAATCTCTTTCATAATCTCAGTACGATATTCCTTCTCCGCTTCATCAGTTACTTTGTCTGGATGAAAACTATCAGCTAAACGCAAAAAAAGTTGGCGGATTTTTTTCAACTCATCACGATCTGGTTTCGGAATATCTTCGATAATTTGCTGATTAGAATGTCCCCGATAGTGAGACCAATCGAATTCATCTTCAAAGTCATCATCATTTTTAAATAGCTCCTCTTCAATGGGCAAATGCTTGGGACTAATGACTCCATCCAATTGTAAATTATAATAGACTGTCTCAATATCTTTACGAGATTTCTTGCCCAATTTTCTCCCAGTCAGAATTTCTTGAAAAACAGCATGAATTTGCTCATCCAGTTCCAAAATCTTTTGCCGAAAAGGAGCAACTCGTTGCGCAATCTGAATGCCCACCTCTTTGATACTGTCATTAAGAGCGTTTAACTTAGTGCGGTTAGTCTCAATTTGTTTGATAAGCTTACTGTTTTCTTTCTCCAAAAAATTAAGGCGAACACGCAGATCGGAAAGTCCTAGCTCATTATTATTAGTATCCGTAAGAGTCTTAGATTTTCGAGCCATAGGAGGTGAATTGAGGAATAATGTTAATATTCTAATCTGAAAGATAGCAGTGTTAAGAGACAGGAGATTACTATTTTTAACTATTCCTGTATTAAATAACAGTTTGCTTGTAGCACAATATTCAGGATAAATTTGCTAGAATCTTAACCTTTTATAATCTTTTCATGATTTATATAGCAATCCTAAACGTTTTGTGGAAGCACACCCCTTCGGAGTGCGCTTCCACAAACCCCAAAATATACAAATGATTTAGAGTAGCTATAGAGTAGCTATATATTTACAGTCACTTAACTTAGGACATAAACCCCAAGAACTGATTGGCAGCGCTAAGCGCTGCCAATCAGTTCTTGGGGTTTGATTCGTCCTAAGCAAATTTTACGTTGCTATACCAACTGTGAAGTGAACCACACTTTAATGCAACCTACCAAAAGCGATCGGGGTTATCTCTTCGCGTTTTGACAATCCACCTCGCCAATAATAGGCGATCGCTTCGCCTTCAGCATTTTGAACCACGCCAATCGTTCCAGTTCCCAAGCCCGTTTGCCCTTTGCGGCGACTATCCTTTGCGTGGGGTGCGCTAGTCGAGTCAATTACTGGAATCAGGATTTCATTGGGGCGATCGGGGTTGGGGCTTGGTTTGGCTCGAACGAGCATCACATGACCTGTATTGTGACTGTCAAGGTCTTGGGGGCGCAACCAAGCAACAATATCGCCACCGTGTAGATCGCTAGCTTTACTAATTCTTTCCCAGTGTTTAGTTTCTTGGGCTTTACTAGCAAATAATGCGTAAAAGTCTTGGGCAAGGGGACGATGAACTTTTGACTTAGAGACGGGTAATTCGGCATAGGCTTCTGGCAATACCCTTTGCAGTGAGTAGTCTAAGAAGCCTGAACAGTCGTAGTTAAAGCGTCCACTAGCCTCATCCACATCGGTAATATGTTGGTAGGTTGAGGTTTGTTTTGTCTCAAGTTGCCGCTCGGCTTCTCGCAGTAAAAGCGATTTCTCCATGCTTTGGGATGAAGTTACAAAAGCCAAACCTGCCAAACCAAAGGTTGCTAACGATGCCATACCGATAAAAGTTATTTTCTGAATATTCATTGATCTAGACCTCCAAATAAGTACTCCCTTCCCAGTGAAAAATTAGACGTTGCGGCGCTTCGCGCCGCAACGCTAATTCTTGGTTTTTAATGTCTAATTTTATAGCGGGAAGGGAGTAGCTCGTCTTAAGTAAACTTAAAACTCATACGAGCTTACTGCTCGATGGTTTTGGTTTTTAATTATGCCGAACTACTTATATAATCTTAAAAGCCATCCGAATAGATAGTTTGTATCCTTACAATAACTTATGACTCTCGCTCCCTACGGTTCTTGGAAATCACCTATTAGTTCTGACTCGATCGTTTCTAGTAGTATTCGGCTCGGCGCGATCGCCATTGATGGGGGTAATGTTTATTGGAATGAAGGTAGACCAACCGAAGGGGGAAGAAATGCGATCGTGCGCTATGACGGTGATTACAGCGAGATGACCTCTGCTCCGCTCAATGTGCGATCGCTAGTTCACGAGTATGGCGGCGGCGAATATCTGGTAAAGGACGGAAGGATTTACTTTTCTAATTTTAGCGATCGCTGCATCTATCGCAAAATTGGTGAGGGAACACCCAAACCCTTAACCGTGGAAGGAACTTATCGCTATGCAGATTTTGTTTGGAATCGCATCTATGGCAAATTGATCTGTGTGCGCGAAGATAGTACGGAAACTGGCGAACCGATTAATACCTTAGTGGCGGTAAATACAGCCAATGGTGAAGATATTCAAGTATTAGTATCGGGGGCAGATTTTTATGCTTCGCCACGACTCAATTCCACAGGGGACAAACTCGCATGGATTAGTTGGCAGCATCCAAATATGCCTTGGGATGGAACGGAACTCTGGCTAGCCGATCTAGTGGAATCAAATACAGGAGTTCTCACCATCCAAAATCCTCAACTGGTAGCTGGTGGTAAGGATGAATCGATTTTCCAGCCCGAATGGTCACCCGATGGCAATCTCTACTTTGTTAGCGATCGCACGGGTTGGTGGAATCTCTATCGTACTTCTGTAGAAGATATGACAATTCAACCCCTATGTTTGATGGAAGCTGAATTTGGTTTGCCGCAGTGGGTGTTCGGAATGTCGACCTATGGCTTTACGGGTGATGGTAAGATTCTTTGTTCCTATACCCAGCAGGGTAAATCCCTTTTAGCAATTCTCGATCCCTTGCATCTCGATCGGGGTTTACAAGAAATTGATTTACCCTTTACGTCAATTTCTGGACTGCGTTGTGAAGGCGATCGCGCGGTTTTTCACGGTGGTTCGCCAACGGAACCGACAGCAATAGTTTTACTCAATCTGACGACGGGAAGTTGGCAAAAGATACGGGTCGCGTCAGATTTGCAGATCGATCCCCTCTATATTTCCGCCGCTCAGCCCATCGAGTTTCCCACCGAAAATGGCAAAACAGCCTACGGGCTATTCTATCCTCCTAAGAATAAGGACTTCCAAGCCGAGGCTTCCGAAAAGCCCCCTCTATTGGTCAAAATTCATGGCGGCCCCACAGCTTCTACTTCAGGAAGTCTCAGTCTAGGCATTCAATACTGGACAAGTCGGGGCTTTGCCGTACTGGATGTGAACTATGGTGGCAGCACTGGCTATGGACGCGAATATCGCGATCGCCTTAAGGGTAATTGGGGCATCGTCGATGTGGATGACTGTGCCAATGGAGCGAAATTTCTTGCCGACAAGGGTTTAGTAGATGGCGATCGCCTTGCGATTTCGGGAGGAAGTGCTGGCGGTTATACGACCCTCTGCGCTCTGACCTTTCGTGATGACTTTAAAGCGGGGGCGAGCCATTACGGAATTTGCGATCTCGAAGCTCTTGCTACGGATACCCATAAATTTGAGTCACGCTATCTCGATAGTCTAATTGGTAAATATCCTGAACAGAAAGAAATTTACATTCAGCGATCGCCAATTCATTTCACCGAAAAACTTTCCTGCGCGATCGCCTTTTTTCAAGGTTTAGAGGATAAGGTCGTACCGCCCAATCAAGCGGAAATGATGGTGGATGCTCTACGTCAAAAGGGTTTGCCCGTTGCTTACGTTCCCTTTGAAGGCGAACAGCATGGCTTCCGCAAAGCCGAAAATATCAAACGCGCCCTCGATGGTGAGTTCTATTTCTACGCACAGATTTTTGGTTTTGCTCCTGCCGATGATATCGAACCACTGGCGATCGAGAATCTTTGATAAGTAATGAAGTGCCGTGCTCTGCACGGCACTCCATTACTTATCAGCTAGGGGCAATTAGTCAGCATAGCCACCAGCGCTTAAATACATAGATAACCGATAAAAAAACACTAAACGATCGGCTTCTCGATAAGTGCGATCGACAAATTCCCATGCTTTTTCTCCTTCTCCCAACATGTAACTATTAGCAAGATATACTGCCAATAGACCTTGGAGCAACTCTTTGAAGTCACCAGCGTAGTAAAAATTTAGTTCAATTCTTTCTTGAAGGTTTTGGGGAGGATTCGGATTCCGTCGTATCCGTTCTACTTTTCCTAAAATAAAGTGTATACTTTCCAAAGCCTCACCATTGTTTTCTCGAATTGTTTTTGGAAATTGTCTGGTTACATCGATAATTTTGCCGTTAGAAAGTTTTTGGATTAAAATGGATCTTTCTCTTCCATCGTAAGATTTAAAAACTAACCCACTCCTCACAATCTCTGCACTTCCATCTCCATCTAAATCTCGAATATCAAAAGTTTCTTCACGACTACGCTTAAAACTGTATTTGTCAAATATTTGCTTTTCATTATTAAAATAATAGGTCTGCCAGTAATCACAGCAAGCTAAGCCACCACGATGAAAAGAAATTACAGTATTAACATCGCCACTGCCTTCTAAATCAAAAAACTCGATCCCAACATCAACCCCACTATATCCCTCAATATATCCATTGATACCGCTTTTCTCAAATATCTCATCCAATAATATTTCCCCCCATTGAATGAATTGCAAACGGGGTTTAGAAATTACATACGTGCCATAAATGCCTTCAGGATGCTGGTAAATTACTTTTATTGTTAAATTTCCATAGCTTTTAGTTTCCACGACATCATAATCAAGTTTTTGAGATATTGAATCGTGATAACTAGGCTGACTTTTAACTAAAGTATAAGCTTGGCATCCTTCATCATATTTGAAGACATCTTTGGAAAGACCCGAGTGATTATCTTCTCTAGTTGGCATGATTACTTCAGGCTCATTGTCTTTATTTGAATAGACTATGGAGAAAGGAATTTTATAAAAAACTTGGCTAACGTTATTAGAGTTAAATAATCTTTGATCGGTTTTCTCCTCATATAGTAATTTTTCATTGCGATAAATCCGAAAGTGCATTTCAGAACTCATCTGCATCGCACGAAAGTTCTGCTCATAATTTATAAAAGAAGTTTCTACTCTGACGTTGCCCAGACTTTTTGAACGCACGATCTGCGTCTCATGGCTAGACTTAGGTTCGGGAAGAGGAGTATCTTCTGGAACTGGCAAACATACCTTCGCTGGTTGAAGCGCCTTAGACATCTCGTTAAAAAAAGTGACTTCCTGACCTTGCGCTTTAACTAGTGGTTGAGCGTTAATGCCGATATGGTCTATGACAAACATAGGAGCTAGCAGGGTTAGATATACCAACAGCATAGAATTCGACCTTTAATAATTGACTTACGAATTCTTGCATAAATCACTACCTTACACGAAAAAATACATCTAATTTTATGATTTATTTCTGTCAAAACACATTGTTTATAGCCTTAGCCACTTATAGCTATAGTCAGTAATGTTAGGACAAAAATCAAACCCAATAGAGAGTTGCGGCGCTTTGCGCCGCAACTCTCTATTGGGTTTGATGTCCTGACTTAAGTGAATATAGCTATACCATCCGATCCCTATACACCATAGTTGAGATATGTCATGCTTTGCCCGTTTTGTCAGCATACTGATAGCCGTGTTTTAGAATCTCGTTCGGCAGAGGCAGGCTGTAGTATCCGACGCAGGCGAGAATGTCTAAACTGTCAGCGTCGGTTTACCACCTACGAACGGATTGAATTTGTCCCCATCACAGTCTTAAAACGGGACGGGGCGAGCGAATCCTTCGATCGCTCGAAGTTGCTGCGCGGCATGATCAGAGCCTGTGAGAAAACGGGGGTATCGCAAACGGCTCTGGAATCAATTATTGATGAAATCGAAGCCCAACTTCAAGGACGCGATCGCCATCAAGTCTCAAGCGTTGAAATCGGGGAGATGGTTTTACGATATTTACAGGATGTCAGCGAAGTTGCCTACGTGAGATTTGCTTCGGTATACCGACAATTTCGGGGTGTTAGAGACTTTGCCGAAGCCTTAAACCACTTTGCCGCAAATTGATGTAGTTGTCGATACAGCGATCGCTGGAGTAACACATAGGGATGTAATGATTACCAAACCTAACTTCTAGATTTTGGCTTGGTATCAACCTAAGGCACAGGAAATGACCAGTGACAAAAATTTGTAAAGAAAAGTTGAAATTTCTTATTGACCCTAGCTATAATATCAATGTTTTGTAATCCCGATCGCATTTCAGGGTCTAAATTAGGAGGTATTGATTTGGCAAGGAGACGTAAGCGGAAGAGTAGACGTCGCCAAGAAGGGCGCAAAATCCTAGAACATATTCCTCAATTTAGTATCGATAGCGGAGAAGATAAGCCAGTAACGGCTGCACGTAAGTACATTCATACACATGGCATTCTTCCCCCAGCATTGTTGCTTGTAAGACGGAACGAGCACACAACGGATCGATACTTCTGGGCAGAAAAAGGACTATTCGGAGCACAGTATGTTGAAGAAAATCACTTCTTGTTTCCCAGTCTGAAGCCACCTGAAGAAAGAGAAGTAGCCCTTGCAGGATGCCGATAGTTTTTTGGCTATCCATCAAGGTAAACTTTAAATTTTTCGTTGGTATCGCTTTTTCAGCACTTTACATTAATAAGTACCTATTTCTAGAGAAAGCTGTGTTTATCACCATAGATTATAGAAATTCACACTTATTTATTCGTAAATTGCTGAAAAGTAAATATCAATATAGTTATGAGTATAAATATATTTGATTTGTAGTTTAGTCAAATATGTTTAAAATTTTCATGGTTACTCATGTAACTAAACAAATGGGGATTTTATTTATTTAGATATTAACGGTTGAGGTTATTTATTACATCTTCCAGAAGTGACATCTCACTTCTGGTTTTTTGTTGATTTACAGCAATTACCGATCAAACGAACCGCAAGAAAAACTTTGAAAAGCGTTGCAAAGCAACGCTTTTCAAAGTTTTTCTTAGTTTGGGTTTGATCGGTAATTGCTGTATCTTAAATCCCAAAAGATGAATGGTGGTGCGAAGCACCACCATTCATCTTTTGGGATTTAATCTTGCAATAAAAAAGAGCAAACTTAGGTTTGCTCTTTTTTATTGCGAATTGGATTTTTTTAATAGACTTTCATCATCAAGCATGGAGGAAACCCCACAAAGACCATCGCTAGGCATCCATAACTGCGTTATTGACTGTCTTTTTCCAGCCTCTGGGTAACTTAAGGTCGTCTGGATCGACGTAATGACAGGCATAGTCATCCAAGCAGATCAATGCCCATCCATTTCCGTCAATATTGACCAATTTGTAAGAAGCTTCAAGGACAAAAAAGCCTTTGTGGTTACGGGTATCGGGCTTTACTCTGACATTTTCTAAGATCATTTTGTTTAACATCCTTCTAAATAAAAAATTTATCCTTAGCTGCAATTAAAAATTAGCAGTTTCAGTAATTTATATTTAGGTAGCCTAACACTCTTGACAAAAAACCTCTGTTAAGTTTTGATGACAAACCGATGTTAGTTATAAAGTTATATGATCTTTAATGAAGTTATTTGTTGGATTTATCCGATACTTGTTAACAAATATTGATAATGGGTATTATTACACGATTTCTAATCGTTTTAATTTTAGCTTAGTACCCAATCCCTAACCTTTTCAAGGGCTTTCCAGTCGGGACGACGACGTAATCCTTCTTCAAAATTCTCAACAATTTCGGGCTTAATATCCTTCAAAATCATGAGCCAGTTTTGAGCGGCTTCTACCTGCTCACGCACCCCCTTTTGAGAGAGTTCTAGCATAGCGATCGCCAAGTTAATGCGACCCTGAGGATCTTCGGGCGCTATTTTAACTGCCTTTTGAGCGGACTTAAGCGCAAGCTTTGCATTATTATCGAGCAAATAAAGCCAAGATAGGCAGATCCAACCGCTAGCAACTTTAGGTTGGCGATCGCAAACTTTTTCAAACACAGGAATTAATTCCGCCGCAGATTCACCCTGTTTGTAGCGTTCTATACCCTGAGTGAATAAATCTTCTGCAATTTCTGTATTCATCGAGCGAATCAAAACTCCAAAGCCGTATTTTTTGCCTTAGCGATATTAACATATAGTCTACCCAATAATCGCTTCTACCCATCTCATACCAAGCTAAGAAATAGCGTAGCTATTTTTTATAGCTACAGTCACTTGACTTAGGACAAATCAAACCCCAAGAATTGACTGGTGGCGCGAAGCGCCGCCAGTCAATTCTTGGGGTTTATGTACAATTGGCGACAGCTATAACTTGGTATGCGATGAGTGGTGAGATGCTTCGACTTCGATCAGCTATCGATATGCGTGGGTTGAGCGGTCAGAGTTTGCTTGAGGGCATAATTTCTATATGAGCCAGCGAATACCTATTGTGAATGTTGGAATTGACGCAACTAGCTATTCCGAGATTTGCGATCGCCTTACCACCCTCGTCCAAGATCATAAATCCTGTTATATCGTGGCGGCAAATGTCCATGTAGTAATGAGTGCCTATTGGGACAAAAGCTATTGTCAGGTATTGGCAAATGCTGAGGTCGTTACACCAGATGGGATGCCATTGGTATGGGGATTACGATCGCTGGGAATCGGAAATCAGCAAAGAGTCTATGGTCCCGATCTAATGCTTGCCCTATGCGATCGTGCGGCGCGGGAAAATCTGCCAATCTATCTATTTGGGGCAACGGCGGTAACCCTAGACAAACTAGAGCAGAACTTAAGGTCGCGATTTCCCGATTTAGCGATCGCAGGTAAACATGCTCCTCCCTATCTAGATCTGCATAACCCTGCCTTTGAATCCCAGTTGGATGAAGATATCAAATTGATTGCTCAATCTGGGGCAAAAGTTTTGTTTGTTGCCCTTGGTTGTCCTAAGCAAGAGTTGTGGATGAGTTATGCCCAGTCGAAACTGTCAATGGTAATGGTTGGGGTCGGTGCTGCCTTTGATTTCCATAGCGGACAGGTTTCACAAGCACCTCGATGGATGATGGCGATCGGCTTGGAATGGCTATATCGCTTTGTGCAGGAGCCAAAGCGGCTATGGCAAAGATACTTAATTAATAACCCCTGCTTTGTTTTTTTGTTTGCCAAGCAACATTTGCAGCGACTTTTAAGTAAGTAGCTAGGCGTAAACCCCCAAGAATTAATTGGCGGCGCGAAGCGCCGCCAATTAATTCTTGGGGGTTTACGCCTAGTACAATTGGCGACAGCTATAAACCCGAAAAAATGAGTGGCGGCGCGAAGCGCCGCCACTCATTTTTTCGGGTTTTTTGATTTGTCCGCATAGCGACAGCTATAGCTCAAATTTGGGCAAGATAACCAACAGGGACTTAACTAAGCAAATTTGCGATGAAAAATCAGGTTAAGAGCAGAAGAGGATCATGAGAGTGAGTAGCGATCGCCAATCGACCGATAAGCATGTCAAAAAGTATGATATTCGGGCATGTCATCAAATCCAGCCATGGTCTGGCTTTGAATTTAACTGGATGCGAACGATATTACTGATTGCTAGCGATATTTTGGGATTAGGTATCGCTTGGAAGGGTTCATTAAGTTTAAATCAAGGCTTTTCTCCACTCCCACCCGAACTAAATTGGGGCGAGTTCGCAGGTCTAACTGGGTTGTTTTGGGCTTTTGCGGTGGCGATCGTGGCGGGATTTGCCTATCACAACTTTTATCGGGGGGAGTCCCAATGGCGTAACTATGTTAAGCAGGGACAGTTTATAAGTAGCGTATATCTATCATCGTTAGTCATCAGCTATTTTTATAACCCTACGGTCGATGCACCCCGATCGCTTTTTCTTCCTGCTTGGATCGGTAGCGTACTCATGATTATTGGTTTGCGACTGCTCCTAACCATACTTATCGATCAATTCCCAATTGCCAGAACCCATACCCCTGTGTTTATCGTCGCTCCAAGCGATCGGATATCCTCCTTAACCAAGGTTATTGAAAAAAGAACGGGTTATAAAGTTGTGGGAGTCCTTACTTCTGCCCTTGCCAATAGCTCGCACTCCATGCAAGCCATCATCGCCTCTGGTGCTAAGGAAGTAATTGCGGAAGGATTGCCTGAAACGCAGCTGGCTTCTCAGTTATATTGGCAACTTCGCAATGCGGGAATAGGACTAAGACTGGTTCCCTCTAGCCTCATGCTGTTGCATCGGCGAGGTACTCCAGAGATTTTTGCATCAATGCCCATGATTCGGATCGAGCCAAATTTATTGGCAAATTGGGAATATATCTTTAAACGCTGTTTTGATCTGATTGCCTCCTTATTCGGGTTGATCGTTTTATCGCCTGTATTTATAGGAATTGCGATCGCTATTAAAGCCAGTTCTCAAGGAAGCATATTCTATACTCAAGATCGGGTGGGGCTTCAAGGTCAATCCTTTCGGATGTGGAAATTTCGCAGCATGTTTATGGATGCCGATCGCCGCCAAGCTGAACTAGAGCATCTTAACAAGAGTTCTGATGGAGTTATGTTTAAAATCGAACGGGATCCTCGTATTATTCCCATCGGACATTTTTTGCGTTGCACCAGCCTCGACGAACTACCGCAGTTATTTAACGTACTATTAGGACAAATGAGCCTCGTTGGTCCCCGCCCTTTACCTGTACGCGATGTAGCTCGATTTAGTAATTGGCATCATACAAGACATTTAGTAATGCCAGGGATAACTGGCTTATGGCAAATATCGGGGCGATCGGAACTGGATACAATCGATGATGTTGCCAAGCTGGATCTGTTCTATATCGATCGCTGGACGCTCAATTTTGATTTGGAAATTCTCATTGAAACGCTAAGACTAGTTCTCTTTGGCAAGGGAGCATATTAAGTAACGTCAGTTCGGGTTAAGCTGGCAAATTTTAGAATCTAAAAGTAAAAGCCTTGCATAGCAAGGCTTTTACTTTTGGGCTTTGAGAAAGGGTTTGTGTAGCAAACCCTTTCTCAAAGCTCTAAGAAATGGGTAAGGATGGGCGGCGCTTTGCGCCGCCCATCCTTACCCATTTCAATCCTTTTTTCTTCGGACTACCGAAAAATCCATGCTTTAAAGTATTGTCGAGAACATCATTGCCCAAGACTCTCAGACTATACTGTTAAGTAGCTAAGCATAAGTAAACCTAAAATCTGGAAGAAGATACTGTCCGCACATCGGGCAGTACCCTCTCTGGTTTTGGTTTTTAATTATGCCGAACTACTTAACTATAAATCAACCTAAAATCTTGAGGATTACCCAAAATGAGTGAAGAACAAAAATCAGGATTTGGTGGATTTGTAAGCGGTCTACAGCAAAAGGCTGGAGAAGTCGCTGAAGGAATTAAGGATAAGGTTGAAGGAGTTGTGGGCGAAGAGAATTTGAAAAAAGTTACTGATGTCCTAAATACCGATGTTGGGGCGGTTGCCAAAGATTCCGCTGGAAAAGCGATCGATGCCTTGGAAACTGTCACTGGTCGCGATATTGATGGGGATGGAGATATTGGGGGCAAACCCAAGGAATAATGGAAAGTCTTAATGGAAGTGTCACGCCAATCGGGACACTTCCATTAAGGAACTTGCGAAAAAATAAGATACCAATCCAGATTTACCAGAATCGGTTGGGCGGCTTTGCCGTCTACCGATTCTGGTTTTATATTTGGTACTTCATTAAATCGCAAGTCCCTTA
>NZ_LIRE01000174.1 GCF_001402795.1 Pseudanabaena sp. 'Roaring Creek' | reverse complement strand
TGTCTCGACCGTCGTATTCCTGATAAACAGCTTTTGATTCAGGAAGTCTCGGCTTGGGAAAATCGCAGGAATTCTCTCTCTTGTAAAGTCAATTGGCAATTTACTACTGCTGATGCTCGCATTAAATTGCTTCGCCTCTACCCGTCAATAATTACTTGACTGCCTACTAGCCACCGCCGCGACATCGGTTGAATTTGCTGAAATAGAGCTTTGGGGCGTAGTTTGAGATTGGCTCGGCGCGATCAAAAATGCCTGGGGGCAACTTGCCGCAATTAGAAACCAGCAAGCCAAAGACTTTCTATTCAGTTTCACATTCAACCTATCATTCAGTTTCATATTCAGCTTCACATTCAACTTCGCATTCATAATTACACTCCTCATGCTCCTTACGGAACTCAATACGCTTAATCTTTAGTAGTAGACCTGTAAAAAATTGAACATGCCCTAAAGGAATGACACAACTAAGACAGAATTGACGCGATTATGGGTCGAGATTATACCACACAAAGTCAATTTTGAATCAAAAAAAATAATAGCTCCTGAACAACAAATATCAAAGAATTGCGATTATTGAATGATATTCTCTGTTTTAGAGAACAAAATCGCGATCTTTATCGGTGTTGATTCTCAGCAAATTGTTATTTTTTGGGAGGTGTCGCAGCGGCAGCAGCGGCAGCAGCCTTTAGCTCGGCTTCCGTTTTAGGCACGAAAGCTTGTAAGGTGAAGTCCGCACCAATGAGTGGAGGCAAGATATCTAGAATTTCTTTTTCTTTGCCAGCTGCGATCGGGCGTGAGAATTTGAAGTTTGCAACTGGAAGAGTTTTTTTAGTCAATTTCAAGTCCTTTATAACTAGTAATGGTTTGAGTCGCTCAATTTTTTGAATGGTACTCAATACATCTTCAAATTTGCCATCAAATCCAATCGTAAAGGAATAAGAATCGTACTGTGCGCCTGGAACAGATGCCGAAGGTTGAAAAGTTCGCATCGTTCCCGCTAATTCATAGGAAAAATTTGGGGGTAGTGCGATCACGATTGTCTTAGGAATTTGTTCTTGGATATCGCGAATTAAGGTATCAATATTGTCTACACTAGGCAAAAGCGACAGTACAAATTTGTTTTGTTGATTGGCTTCTTCAATTTTTTGAGCGATATTGCCCTTACTAGCTACCTGAACCTCCAAGGTCTTAATTGCATCCTTTTTGGTATCGATATTTTTCTGGGCAGATTGCACCTGATCCCAGATCGGCATGACGTAGCTAGTAGCTACATAGGCGGCAAGGGCAACCCCACCAACTCCTATCAATATCCCTAAAATCTTTGATGTAAAAGTGATCCCAAATAAAGTAAGACCACCAGCACCACCTTCAATTCCTGAAGCGGATCCCACATTTGTCATTTTATTTGATTACTCCCTGTTGCTTTAATAGATTGACCCTAGTAATTAATCCATCAGCTCCTGCCTTTTGGAGTGTTGGCAATATTTCCGATGGGCTTTTGCTAGTAACTGCTGTTTGAATCTGAAAATTGACTAGGTTAAAGTTTTTCTCAGAGGTTCCTTGCTGCAAGGTTGACGATAGAAGCTTTGTCTGTTTATCGTCTAGCAAGGGGGAGGCTTTGAGTAACAATAGAAAATCGTTTAGCTCGTTATAACTAGTCGTCTTCCCACTGAGAGTAATTGTTGTTGATGCAGGAGCTTGGGGAGTTGCGGCGGCTGAAGCTTGGGTAATGGAATCTACTTGTACCGTAATTGGCGTGCGTTTTCTGAGGTCATCGGCAATAGCACTGACGGGTAAATTACCCACAAATAGATTGACAAGCTCGCCAGTTCTGCCTTGAATTGCCTTTAATTGATCTTCTTGGGTTTTCAGAGCAGCGATTTTGCTGTTTAGGGCAGTTTCTTTTGCGGTTAAAGATGAAAGTTCCTGTTGCACTCCTTCATTGGTACTATTGAGAACGAAAAAAGCACCGCCCACAATGGCAAGAGAAACAGCCGCAACTGCACCACCATAGATTAAAAACTGTGAATCAGCTATCGGCGTACGTTCCACCGCTTGTGCTTCTTCAGCAACGCGATCGCTTAGAAAATTAATATCAAGTGTATACATAGCAATTATTTTAAACCTCCCTCAAACCTAGACCTAGAGCGACAGATAACGCCATACGTTCCTGAACGGGTATATCACTGTCAACAGTTACACCTACCGCAGTAAGTGGATCGACAGCAATAGCCGCAATACCAAGTCTTTGGCTAAAAAACTCATTTAACTGCCCAATACAAGCGCCAGGACCAGCGATTAGTAACTGCACGACATCTGAACCAGGAGACTGACTAGTATAAAAATCGATGGATCGTCTTAGCTCATCGGAGAGATCGCCAATCACCCGCATAATCGCAGCATCACCAGGAGTGTTGCCACCACCAGCTAAACTTGCCGTATCCATAGACTGCACAGGCACAACTGTCGAACTCAACATTTCCATATCCGTCGTCCGCCTCGGAGGAAGGTTAATGGCTCGTAACTGGGCATTCTGAATTTGCGCCGTACCAATCGGGAAGGTGCGCGAGAACTGAGGAACTCCATCAACGGTTACGGTGATTTCGGTTGCTTCATACTCAATGTCAACGATCGCTACAGCTTCCGCCAAGGTACTAAATCTTGCTAACTCATTATGCATGGCACGAATGAGAGCAAAACTGCTAACTTCCACGATGTCAACTTGGAGTTGGGCGATCTCTAATGCTTGGATGTAGCTATCTGTTACCTCTTTAGGAGTTGCCACCATCAAGATTTCAATACGCTCAATGCCATCATCATCTAGAGAGGTGCCAAGCTTTTGATAATCTACATCCGCATCTTCACGGGGAAAAGGCAAATATAGACTAGCTTCTTGATTGAGAACCATTTCGCGCAATTCGAGATCGGGAATTTCCGCAGGCAATCGGATCAAGCGACTCACAGTCTCTCGACCAGGTAGAGCTGTCGCGACTTTCTTGACCTTTATCTTTTTGTCTGCTAGCAAACTGCGAATAACTTCTCCCAGCGCTACAGGATCGAGAATGCGTCCCTCTTCAACAGTTCCTTCAGGAAGCTCGACGCTACCATACGTCACTAGCTTGTAAGAAGACTGCCCCTTGCGGCGCAATTGAACTAGGTTTACTTTCTCGGAAGTAATTTCAATTCCGATACCTTTTTTAGACTTTCCGCCAAATTTTAAGCCGAACATAAGCGTGTCTTTATGAGTTTTGTAGCTTTTGTAGCACTGGGCATACTAAACAATGGAGGGATTATAGACTGTAAGTGACCATTGTCAATAGGACAAGAAAAAATAATCATGACTATTGTCGAGGATGGATCGTTTTGCCCTTAATTAACCCTGTTTCTTATAGACGATTTTGTCCGTTTTAGCAAATTATCCAAAAAACATACAAACAAAAGTAGAGTGGTGGCGCGAAGCGCCACCACTCTACTTTTGTTTTTTACAGTAATTTTCGAGCAAAAGAACCACAAGAAAGCTTTTGAAAGTGTTGCTTCGCAACACTTTCAAAAGCTTTCTTGATTTAGATTTGAGCGCAAAGAGTTGTATGTCCTAATGATCGCCTTTATTTATTGCCCCGTAGCTGCACTTGTTGGTCTTGAATCACGCTCCTGAGATTAGGATTTTGCATTTGTTCGATGGTGATTTGGTTAAATTCTTTATTGGTAAAGCCATAACGACAAATTGCCTCTTCGCTATAGCTGCGTAACTCGGCGCAGAGCGATCGCAAAAATTCTGGAGGATTAGCCAGATCGCAGACTTTAGTTTGTTGAGACTCCGCAAGATTGGCAACATTCCCCCAATCAGGATTACTCTTTGCCGTTCGGAAAATTTCTAACCGTTTGTTTTCGATCGCATTCGCCGCCGCCGCATAGCGCGTGAGATGGTCGTCACCGATGGTGACTTTCGTAAGAAAATTCTGAAGGGAAGATGGCTTGACACAGGTCTGGGCAGAGGCAAAGAGGCGATCGCCAAGGATTGGCTCAGCAATCACCCCGATTGCCACCATAAATAAACCCAATAGGCTAATTTGCCCTAATCTATAGCTTAAACTTATTTGCGGCTTGCCATAGTTCCTTAAATCAACCGATAAATCAATCAATCGTCGCTGAGGTTTGCTATTCATAATCAATCGCCAAAAAATACTAAGGACGTAACGTACAAATTTTGTTTGGGATGGAGCTTACTTTTGATGTTTCTCTAAGTACCTCAGCATAATTAAAATCTAGATCTACAACCCGCGACGCACGGGCAGCGTGCGCCGCAGGTTGTATTTTGTAGTTAATCAAGCCCACTTACTTAAAACTAAAAGTAAGCAACCATCCGATTAAACATTTAACCCTTAAAAATATTGACTCAAACGGGCTGATTTTGTTGCCGCAAATATGACTGAATGAATGGTTCGAGATCGCCATCCATTACATTTTGAATATTTGTCGTTTCTTCTCCTGTGCGTAAATCCTTAACTAATTGGTAAGGATGAAACACATAGTTGCGAATTTGGTTGCCCCATGCCGCTTCTACCATATCACCACGAATATCAGCTATTTTCTGAGCACGTTGCTCTTGGGCAATAATTAACAACTTCGCCTTAAGCAATCGCATGGCATTTTCCTTATTTTGCAATTGCGATCGCTCTTGCGTACAGCGTACTGAGATCCCCGTCGGCAAATGGGTGATTCGTACCGCTGTTTCTACCTTGTTCACATTTTGACCACCTTTGCCACCTGCTCGCGTTGTGGTAATTTCTAATTCTTTGGGATCGAGATCGAGATCGACATCCTCCTCCAGTAATGGCATTACTTCTACACCAGCAAAACTAGTTTGGCGCTTGTCATTGGCATTAAATGGTGAAATCCTGACAAGGCGATGCGTACCTTTTTCAGGAGCGAGATAGCCATAGGCATAGCGTCCATGAACAAGCAAAGTTACTGACTTGATACCTGCTTCTTCTCCCTCGGAGATCTCGGAAATCTCCACTTTGTAACCTTGTGACTCGCAAAAGCGGGTATACATCCGTAAGAGCATTTCTGTCCAGTCCTGAGAATCAGTCCCCCCCGCACCCGCATTAATCGTTAAAACTGCGTCGTACTTATCGTATGTCCCCGATAGCAACTGCTCTAAATCCCAGCGATCCATCTCTTGCAGTAGTTGAATTAGACTTTGTTTTGCTTCATTAGCTAAGGCTGGATCGTCTTCAAGGGCAAGTAATTCAGCGATCGCCTCTAGATTTTCAATGGTTTGTCGCCAGCTCGCGAATTTTTCAAGATAGGACTTGAGGGCATCTAACTCCCGCATTGTTTTTTGTGCTTGATCGCTATTTTCCCAAAATTCTGGTTGTGCGGCAGTTTGCTCGAGGTCGCTAATTTTTGCCGCGATCGCAGGTACGTCAAAGATAGTCCTGAGCGATGCTCAGGCGCTGGGATAAAATCTGGGTTTGGCGGGCAATTTCGGTAATGTCCACTAAAATAGTTCTCCAAGGTAGCTTGTTTCAGATGAGTATTGTATAGCAAGCAAGGTAAGCGGTTGCTGCTCATTCTTACAACTCATTTTCTTCAGGACATAAAACCCAAAATCATGTTGTCGCGCTCCGCGCGACAACATGATTTTGGGTTTTAATTTTGTCCTAATAAGACTGGCGGTAGCTATACAGTCCATTAGTACAGTAATATTTAGTGCTATTTAAGGTAGATGATGCGAATTGATGCTCAAGCTGACTTAGATAAGTAGCAATGGTAAAAATCATGTCAAGTACAATTCATGAAGAATCAGAAATCAGCGTCAATATTTCCTGTAACCACACTCTAGTGGTAACTGACAATTGCGGAACTCGCAAAATGATCCTAGTTGAAGATCAATACACAATTGGTCGCGAACCAGATAATCATGTGTGTCTTGACTCTGACTTTGTGTCTAGGTATCATGCCGTCTTGAGGAAAGTGCGCCACCGTAATCGTCCAGATAGTTATCGAATTATCGATGGTAGTGCATCGGGCAAACGCAGCAAGAATGGAATTATCCTTAACGCCCTACATAAAATTTCTTCTCACACCTTACAAGATGGTGATATTGTCACTTTTGCCCCCGAAGTGCATATTCTGTATTTAGCACCTAAATGGTAGATACCAGATCTCATTTAACTTTCACCGCAGCGACCGCAGCTAGGGGCATATGGCTAAATTTCGATCTAAAAAGACTATAATCCTATCCTATTTGTAGGTTAAAGTAGCGTGAGATTAAATCAAATGCCTACCAATAACATATACTTTTCGCTAGTACAGCGATATCTACTTCTTTTTTGGGTGAGCTAATGAGCGCAACACACGTTAGTCACACGCTATTAATCACAGATGCGAGAGGTAGTAGAAAACTCGCACTTGATGGTTTAAAGTACACGATTGGGCGGGATGTGAATAATAATATCCAACTTTATTCACGATTTGTGTCCCGTCAACATGCTGTGTTGCTTAGGGTTCCTGGGGAAGGGGGACGATATCAGTATCGAATTATTGACGGGGATCTCTCTGGTAAGCCGAGTGTCAATGGGGTGATTATTAATCATCATATGAAGGTTGCGTCTTCCTACGATTTGTGTAATGGCGATGTGATTACGCTTGCGCCAAATGTCGAATTAACCTATCTCAGCAGTCCAACGTAAAGTTCAACAAAAAAACAGTAAGGTTTTACGATTCCCAAAATGGCGTTGCCATTTTGGGAATCGTAAAACCTTACTGGGTCTATTTTTTAATTCACTAAAGTGTTGGCTTACTTCAGTGAATTGGTATTACTCAGCAGATAATGGCAGCGCAAAGCGCCGCCATTATCTAATTTTAGGTTTTCTATTTTCATGTTTTTGCAGACATTTTTGCAGATGATTTCTAGTGCATAAATTTTCGAGCTTGATGAAACAATAAGAGCCAGTAAACCCGCAATTTGGCTGACAACAAATTGCGATCGCCCTAATTTTTGATTTTATGGGAACCCGTCGCTCAGAAAGGCTTTCCACGAAAATCTAGGGGTTCACCTCAGTGCACAGCGCTGGCATTGCAGCATATATGGCAATTGTTTTATCTAATCAAGAAGACATAGATTTGCTGCTCATTTTAGTAAAAGTAGCGATCGCCTTGGGCGCAGTTGCAAGCGCTCTGTTAATCCTGTTTTGGTTTCGTCTTAAAAATCTGGAGAAGCGGTTATATCTGCATCGCAAGCAACTCAAGGCGAGAGCAGTTCGCCAGCTACCGACAAAAACAGGGTTAAATCCCACGCCTTACCGCACCAAGGAAAGTCCCTCTATAGGCAAGAAGCGGTCATCTCAAACCCAAGTTTATCTGCCGACTCCTAATTCTAAAAACTTAAAAAAATCACTTAAGCGCTCAAAAAGCTCTTATTTGCATTGGTTATTACCGATCGCGATCGCTAGTATTACAGGTATAGCGATCGCCTTGATCCAGTTGGGGAATAATTCGATTTTTGCCGACTATACCACGCTCATTTGGTTTGTAATTGGTGTGGGATTGGTAGTCGGAGCGACTTACGCACTGTAAGTAGCGGCGCTTGGTGTCGCCACGCATCTTTTAGATAAAATTATTATGTTTAAAATATTATGTTTAAAAAAGTAAGGCAGAACTCTGTTCTGCCTTACTTTTTTAAGTGCGAAACGTTACAAATACGCGACAATGGGATGTTGAGACTAGGGCAAACCAGCTAAAAATATTGGGCAGAATTCTATGCGGCGTGCGGTTTTATGTGGATATTATGGGATGGGTAATGGTGGTGATGAAGCTCTGCTTGCCACCCTATTACAAATGTTGCCTGATGATGTCCAACCGCTAGTATTATCGGCAAATCCTAAGGCTACGGAAAATTTACACCAAGTAGAAGCGAGCGATCGCTATTCGGTATTTGGGTTACTGAGCGTCCTCAGTCGCTCGGATCTGTTCATATGGGGAGGGGGGAGCTTGATGCAAGATGCCACAAGTGCCAGAAATCCAATTTACTATGGCGGCTTGATGGGGCTAGCGCAGGGCATGGGTTTGCAAACGATCGCTTGGGCGCAGGGAGTTGGTCCTCTTCAGCGCAAGTTAAGTAAATGGATTGCTAAACGAGCTTTTCAGGGCTGTAAATCCATATCTGTTCGCGATCGTCAATCTGCCCTCTTGCTCACGGAATGGCAGGTTAACAGTATGGTTGCACCCGATCCTGTATGGGCTCTAGAGGCAGAGCCGATGAATATATATCGAGACTTAGCTACACCCAAGGTGGCGGTAGTATTGCGATCGCATCCAATGCTGACCTCTTGTCGGCTGGCGACCATTACGGAGGCTCTCCAATTAATACAGCAACAAACCAATGCAAATCTTTTGCTAATTCCATTCCAACCAACCCAAGACAAAGCGATCGCCCAAGCAATTTGTGATGCCCTCAACGATAAATTTCCAAAACGCAGCCAAATCATCATTCAAAAAGATCCGCGTAAACTAAAGGGGATCTTCCGTGGTGTAGATTTAACGATCGCGATGCGATTGCATGGATTGATCATGGCAGCCTCGGAAGGCTGTCATTGTTCGGCAATTAGCTACGATCCAAAAGTTTCTTATCTTATGGAAGATTTGGGTATTTCAGGTTGGGAATTGGCGGATTTGCCTGATGATGCGCGAACAATAGCGGATATCTGGATTAGGGATTTAGAGCATAAAAATGAAGCGATCGCCCAGCGTGTTTGTCAACTAAAACAAGATGTACTACTTCATAAAAAAATATTAAGTAGCTAGGCATAATTAAACTTAAAAACCAGAAGAGCATACCGCCCGCGCAGCGGGCGGTATGCTCTCTGGTTTTGATGCCTAGCTACAGAATAAGTAGACCTCTAGCTGTCGCTGCTAGTATAGCTACCGCCAGTTTTGTTAGGACAAAATCAAAACCCCAAAGAGAGTTGCCGCGCTCCGCGCGGCAACTCTCTTTGGGGTTTTATAGTTGTTTTAAATAACTTGTAGACGGGCTTCGACTTCGCTCAGCCCTCGGTGTAAGCTAGCTGAGCGAAGTCGAAGCTGTAGTTTTTATTTGAATTATCTATA
>NZ_LIRE01000173.1 GCF_001402795.1 Pseudanabaena sp. 'Roaring Creek' | reverse complement strand
AATGCGCTGACTCGGATCGATCACATCCGTAGGCAATTCGATTAACCCAGCAGCGGGAGTAAAAGCGAGGTTACTAATATTCACCGTGCCACTCAATCCAAACTGCGAACTCGCCGTGATATCGTTATCCTCGGTGCGGTAAGGTCGGTATTTCAACCCAAAGATGCCATCAGTATTAATTTGGATATTCCCCCCATTGCCTTGAAAGGCATTAGCCACTATGTCACTATTCCCCAAACCAATAATGAAAGGACTGCTAATCGTAATATTACCGCCATTACCCTTACCACCCGCTTCCGCCGATAGCAAACTTTCATTCCGCAACAGGAGCAGTTCCCCAAGGAAGAAATTCAGGTTACCGCCATTACCAGAGTTGGTTTGGGCATTAATTTGGGAAGCACCATCTAAAAATAGCGATCGCGCATTGACTTGAATAGTGCCACCATCACCCGTACCTTGACTGCGACTAGTGATTTGGGAACTATTCCCAAGGGTGACTTGTTGAGCTTCGATG
>NZ_LIRE01000172.1 GCF_001402795.1 Pseudanabaena sp. 'Roaring Creek' | reverse complement strand
TTTGGATTGAGTGGCACGGTGAATATTAGTAACCTCGCTTTTACTCCCGCTGCTGGGTTAATCGAATTGCCTACGGATGTGATCGATCCGAGTCAGCGCATTGTCCAAGGTTGCCGCACCTATGGCAATAGTCGCTTTATCGTTACTGGTCGCGGCGGAGTGGCTGACAATCCTAGCGATCGCCCCAGCGGTAATCATCCTTGGGCGGATATCCGCGATCCTTCTGCTTTCCGCAGCCCCAATGCTTTAGCGATCGGCAGCCAATCCGAAAATCAATCCGAAAATCAATCCGTAAAGCAAGCGGCGAATGGGACACCGCCCATTGTAGAAGCTACGGGTTGGCGACTAAATGCCAAGGGCGAAGTGGAGATCTTTGCGGTCAATCATGCCACAAGAGAAATAACCGCAACGGACTGTGCGGGATTTTTAGCGATCGCACCAAATATTTTTAAAGAGGTAATTTCCAATGAATTTTAACCAAAGACTATGGTGGTACGGAATCAGCTTTCTATTTATGGGAATGGGCATGGGGATGCTTTTACCCACAAATGTTTCTGCACAGAGCTTAACATCCGATGGCACGCTGTCTACGACGGTCACCAGTCCCGACAATCTCAACTTTACGATTACCAATGGCAATCAGCCCAGTAATGGAGCAAATCTATTCCATAGTTTTAGTCAATTCTCAGTACCGACGGGAGGTTCGGCAACTTTTAATCT
>NZ_LIRE01000699.1 GCF_001402795.1 Pseudanabaena sp. 'Roaring Creek' | reverse complement strand
TCGCCCATCCTTACCTATAAGATTAATAATCTTATACCAAATTACAAAATGACTACGCCATTTTGTAATTTTAAAACCCTTACTGGGTTTGGTTTTCAATTTCCAAACGTGTAGCCACACGTTTGGAAATTGGTATTTAAGGATTGAGTTCGTTGATTACTTTATCGGTTTTGCGGAATTTTAATTCGGCAGGAGCGTCGGGTAGTCCGAGCAGATTACGAATCGCGGAGTCGAGTTCTTCAAAACCAAATACACCCTCGCGATCGAAGCTAACTTTACCATCACCAGAAATCAGTACCGTTTGAGGAACTGTACCTTTGAAATAGTAGGCTTCTTCGGTGGGCTCGTAGTTCTTTTTTTGTAAGTCTAGGCTATCCACGGAAACAGCAATTAGACTGATGGTCTTGCCGTAAAAGCCTTGAGCTAGGTTGAGAATGGGTGAAAATCTTTTGCAATCGGCACTGTCATCAACGTAGAAGACGACCATGGCGGCGCGTCCTAGTTCGAGGGATTGGGCGAGGCTAATTCTTGGGGGAACAATAGAGCCATTGCCTCCATAGAGGGCAAAAATATTACCATCGTAAGTGTCATCGGTAAGCTTGGCATGAACGGGTTGTACCCCAGCAAAGAAAGACCCCAGCAATATACTTAGGCTTATACAACTTGCGATCGCTACACATAAAATCAAATTACAAGATCGCTTCAGCCAATTTTTCATCATCTTTAATATAAAAAATATAAAATCTTCTACAAAACACTATAGATGCTAGGGCTCACAAATTATAGCTGTCGCCAAGTGTACTAATACCAATTCCAAAAATGGCAACGCCATTTTTGGAATTTCAAACCTTTACTAGGTTTGAAATTGGTATAAGACATAAAACCCAATAATTGAGTGGCGGCGCTTCGCGCTGCCACTTAATTATTGGGTTTTAATTTAAAGCAATGAGGATTTTACGAATCACCAAATCCGTGGGCGCGAATCAGATCGAAAAATTCTTTTTTCATATGGGGGTCATGTCTAAAGGAACCACGCACGATCGAGTTAACCATCTTGGTTTCAGGTTCTTTGACTCCACGCCAAGTCATGCACATATGCTGAGCCTTAATCACAAAGGCTAACCCCTTAGGCTTAATCAGGTTTTCAATAGTATCAGCAACCATGATGGCAGCTTCCTCTTGGATATGAGGACGGCTCATGACCCAGTCCACAATACGATTAAACTTGGAAATGCCAATTACGCGATCGCTTGGGACAATCCCAATCCATGCTTGACCAACGATTGGGACAAAGTGATGAGAACATGCCGAACGTACGGTAATCGGACCAAGGGTGTAGATCTCGTCGAGTTCCTTGGCATTCGGGAAATCTGTAACCTTGGGCATGGGATGGTAGCGCCCCTTGAATACCTCATCCACATACATCTTCGCTACCCGACGGGCAGTTTCTTTGGTGTTGTGATCGTTTGCTGTGTCGATAATTAAAGAGTCAAAAACACCTTGTAATTTTCCTTCGATTTCTTTCTTTAGCTCTTCTCGTTCGGTATCGCTGATGTGATGAGCGATCGAGTCATTGGCAAAAAAAGGATCGCCTGCTGCGATCACCCGCTCACGAATAATTTGTGAAATTGCTTTTCTAGTAGATAAAGACTCGCGGACTTTTGCAGTTTTGGAATCGTTCTCAGAAGTGTTGCTGACAGGGCGAGAAATACTGATCGTCATGGTGTGATACTTACTAAATATCCAGTGGATTAATTTAAAACCGAGGAAGCCGAAAAAATGCTGAGAAAACAGTAATTAAACATCAAAATTTCTGGTTTGAATAGAGCCAAAGGTACCTGCATAAAAAGGCGATCGACTAATAATTCAAACTATAAAATTTAATATATTCTCCCATATTCGCAGATCTGTAGAAGCTATTGCGTCTCTCAATAGATTGACATTTCTAATCGTGGTTTAACATGCCAACATAATTCTAGACTATTCCTTAATGGCTTAGGCGTTTCGGGGTTAAGGTTCAGTTAATCCCATCCGTTGGATAGAGGATATCTCTCGCAAATTTATCTTTGGTAGAGTAGTGATACTTTTTCTTGAGTAGGCAGTTGATAAGCTGAAATACTTAATGACAAATACTTATTAATTTTTCTGTAATACGCAGGATTTCTATAATAGGTAGGTCGGCATAATTAATACCAATTCCCAAAAGTGTGGCTACACTTTTGGGAATTGGTATAAAACCCCAAAGAGAGTTGCCGCGCGGAGCGCGGCAACTCTCTTTGGGGTTTTATGTCCTGATATAGTTGGCGGCAGCTATAAAACCTGTAGCGCACGCTGCGCGTGCGCTACAGGTTTTGATTTTGGTTTTTAGTTAGCCCTAGCTACTTAATATAACTAATCAATTTTGGTAAGATTGGCAATTTTCCATTTACCATTTTCAAAATTTAGCGTGCAAACATATCTACCTTTAGATGGCTTGGACTGGGAGCGATCGATTTTGCCATTGACGTACAGAGTCGGGCTTTCATAGATTTCTACAGTCACCTTTGCTTGATCGTCTTGAATCCCAAATGCGCCTGCTCGGCTCACCGTAAAATTGCCATAGCTGTAAAAAGCATTATTGCTCTGTAGCCAATCGATCGAACCTTTGCGCTTTTCGTATGCCTCCCCTGTAGTTAGCTCTGCTAATAATTGGCGATCGAAGGGTGGGGCAAACATTTGATTTTTACTGGCTACCAATTTATCGATTAGCCCTACCGCTTCCGCTTCCGATAATGGCGCGATCTTGCCCTTGGACAAATCTGGCTTAGGCGTGGCGCGATCGCCGATGGGAATTGTTGTCGGTGTAGCACTAGGCTCAATAGCTGAGGGATTGGCAGATGGACTGGGGGAATTAGAAACAGGTTTTGCGGTTTGACTGGTTGGGGGCGTTTGGTTATTAGTTAGATTATTAATTGGATTATTAGTCTGGTCATTTGTCTGATTATTCGTTGGATTATTAGTCTGGTTACTTTGCTGGCTACTGGCTTTATTAGCACTCGTCAAATTGTTGGAGTGATTCTGAGTTGCTATTACCACGCCGAAGGCGATCGCACCCGCCAATGCGCCAGCCCAAGCAAAGATCCAGAGAGGCTTATTGCCACTATGCGCCTTGCTACCAATAGGATTGCTACTATGCGCATTGCTATTGGCAGGTACATAGCCCTGTACCGTTTGTGCTGATGCGATCTCGTTATTCCCCTGATTTACCGTAGGTGGGGCGGCAAGTGGTTGTATAAATTTAGGGGGTGTGGCGGTGGGTAAAATGGTGGGAGGAATTGGTGGTGAAGTGTTAGGGGCTAAATTACCGCTATTGATACCCACGATCGTAGACTGAATCCCATTGCTAGAAGGCGTTATCTGTTGAGTTGGTAAACTACGATCGCTTAATGTTGCTAAGACTTTACGAATCTCTGAGGCGGATTCATAGCGATCTTTGTAGTGATAGCGGGTCATCTTGGTTAATACATCGACTAAGCCTGATCTGACGGGGACGAGATGCTGCCAAATTAATTCTCCCGTCTGGTAGTCTTCTTGCAGCTCGCGGGGTGGCAAACCCGTTAAAGCCTGAATGCCAATTACGCCGATCGCATAGAGATCGCTATTGGGACGGGGCTTGCCCTGAGCTTGTTCGCTTGGCATATAGCCCAAAGTACCGATCGCCACCGTAGCGATCGTTTGCCCCTCTTGATTAATCTGGTTTTGGACTTGTTTGATCGCCCCAAAATCAATCAGTACCAACTTGCCATCGGATTTACGGCGAATAATATTATCTGGTTTGATATCACGATGGATTACCCCGTGACTGTGGGTATATTCCAAAATACTTAATAAATCGTCTAATATCTGGATTACTTGCGGTTCGCCTAACCGATAGCCACGCGTTAACTCGCTATCGAGCGATCGCCCCTCGACGAATTCTTCTACCAAATAAAACTCTCCCTGCTGATCGAAATAGGCAAGCAGGCGGGGAATGCGATCGTGATTTCCCAGTTGAGCGAGGGTCTGCGCTTCACTTGTAAAGAGGCGATTGGCGACCTTCAGATATTCGCGATCGCTACTGGCAGGTTTGAGATGCTTGACTACACAAAAAGGCTCGTTGGGGATGCGGGTATCGTGAGCCAGATAGGTATGACCAAAACCACCCTCGCCAAGTTTGCTAGCGATGCGATAGCGTCCATCAAGTAATTGACCAATCATGCTTGACTCCATCTCTGCAATAAATATAACCCAGAGATCTCAAATTAGAGATGTGGTGTAGTATGAATCGACATATCTATTTGTCTGATTTAGACCAATTCACGAAAGTGTGACAACACTTTTGTGAATTACAACCCAAATCCAGTAAGGGTTTTCCAATCTCAAAATGGCGTAGCCATTTTGAGATTGGGTATTACGTATATCCTAGGCTTTAGGTTTTGCTTTAGGTTTTAAGGACACCTTGGTTTATGATGATTAAGCTGTAATGCTTGTAACTAAAGTTAAAGTGCTAACGTCAAAAATGACTTAGCCTAGAATAGAAATACAGCTTTCAGAGATAGTTTGTAGACAAGGACTAGTAACCTGCTAGCCGCAACTGTTGTTTTGATGATTTATGGCTAGATACACTCAACATTTCTTAGTTGAAATCGCTCCTGAAGACCTACATTCAACGATCGTGAAAACGTTGGAGGGTTGTAACTTGGTAATTACCTACGAAACTGATGACTATGTAATTGCCCAAGAAATCGAGACTAATGCATCATTCGCGAAAATGGTAACCGTAGAAGTCTTGATTCATCGTTCCGAAATAGAAGGCAATCAAGCGAAATTGACCAGTGTCACCAAAAACGCTGAATTGCCGCTTCGGATTAATAATTACTGTCATGGCATCTCTGATCGCGTTTCTAAAGCTTTCTGTGATAGTAAATCATGGAAACTTTTAGAAGTCACTTCAGGATATTAGATGGTATTTTATTGGGAATAAATGGCAAATTATTATCGTGTACTCGCCGAAAATCGGCAAGCTAGATTTAATTACGAAATTCTCGAAACCCATGAAGCAGGGATCGAGTTGCTTGGTACGGAAGTTAAATCCATTAAAGGGGGAAAAGCAAATCTAAGGGATGCCTATGGGATTGTGCGTAAAGGACAGATAATGCTGCTCAATATGTACATATCCCCACACCATACAACGAGTTTGTACTTTAACCATGAACCAACCCGCACCCGTCGGTTGCTGTTACATAAAGATGAAATTCGCAAGTTAATCGTTGGCGTACAGCAGAAGGGATTAACCTTAGTGCCCCTGAAGGTCTATCAAAAGGATGGTTGGATTAAGGTTGATTTAGCCCTAGTGAGGCAGAAAAAGTTGCATGATAAGCGGGATGACATGAAAAAACGCGACGATAAACGAGAAATAGATCGCGCTATGAAAAATCGTTAAGTATATCTACAGTCACTTGAGTTAGGACAAATCAAACCCGTAAGGTTGAGCCCCTCAGGGGCTCAACCTTACGGGTTTGACTGGCTACTTACCATCATTTCCAATTCGTAAAGGCTTGCATATAAACCTTGTTTGGCAATTAATTGCTCGTGGCTGCCCGATTCGACGACTTCGCCTTGCTTGAGGACGAGGATACGGTCAACGTTGCGAATAGTTGATAGACGGTGCGCGATGATAATTGTCGTGCGATCGACCAATAGGCGATCTAGGGCTTGTTGGATCAAAAATTCGGTACTAACATCAAGACTGGCGGTTGCTTCATCGAGGATTAAAATTCGAGGATCGCGGATAGCGGCTCGGGCAAAGGCTAGTAACTGTTTTTGTCCACCAGATAGATTTGTGCCGCGTTCTCGGACTTGGGTTGCATAAGCTTCGGGCAGATCTTGAATAAAGCGATCGACATTCATTAGCTCGGCAGCTTCTACAACCTGCTCGAGCGTATAGTCTTCACCAAGGGTAATGTTTTCCTTGATATCTCCTGAGAATAAAAAAGCATCTTGGAGAATTACCCCGACACATCGACGTAGTTCGGCTTGGGTGATATCGCGGATATCCACGCCATCGATCAAAATCCTGCCCTTTGTTGGTTCGTAAAGACGCGACAACAGACGAATAATCGAGCTTTTGCCTGCCCCAGTAGGGCCGACAAGGGCAATCTTCTCGCCAGCCTTGAGCGTGAAATTGATATCTTTGAGCACGTACTCATCGGGTTTATAGCCGAACCACACATGGTCAAAGCAAATTTCCCCAGTGCCATCAAGGGGGAGGGTCTTGGGATATTCGGGATCTCGAATATCGATCGGTTCCTGTAGGATCGCATTGATGCGTTCGACCGCAGTAAATCCAGCTTGAATTGTGGTGAATTTCTCAGCGAGTTGCCGAATGGGATCGAAAAGCCTTTGGGAGAAGAGTACGAAGGCCGAAAGCTCGCCAAAGGTGAGATTTTTTTGGACGATCTCGCCGCCGCCTAACCAGAGAACTCCTGCGATCGCCACCAACGCGATCCATTCAAGGGTTGCTGATACCGCAGAATCATGGAAGACGGTGCGGTTGACCTCATCTACATATTGCTTGTTTACCTTGAGGTGTTGCGCTGAGTTAAACTTTTCGCGGCGGAATAACTGAACGATATTCGCGCCAATAATATTTTCTTGGAGAATTGAATTCAGCTCGGATAGGCGATCGCGAGCCTTAAAGTTGGCTAGGCGATATTCATGTTGAAAGTAAATAATCAATCCTGTAACGGGGATAACCATCGCCAATAGCATTAATGCTAAATCCCAGCGCAGGAAAAACATGAATATGGCGATCGTGCCAATGGCGGCAAAATCGCTCAATACGCCAACCGCACCCGTAGCGAATACATCGCCTAAGGCTTCAACGTCACTGGTTAGCCTTGTGATCAGCTTGCCAACAGGAGTGCGATCGAAAAAACTAGTGGACAAAGAAGTGACATGACGGAATAGATCGGCACGAATATCGGCAGTGATTTTCTGCCCGACCTCTTGCACCAAGTAGCCCTGCCAAGATTGAAATGCAAGTCTTATGGCGATCGTGAGTAGGATGACTAAGCAAATCCATCGCAAACCCAACAAATCGCCGCTTTTAATCGGTCCATCAATGGCTTGCTGTACCAAAATAGGCTGGACAGCGCTAGCGATCGACAGAGGCAGGAGTAAAAGCAGCGATATGACAAGTTGTTTAGAGTTTTGCTTTGCGTAGGGCAATAGACTCAACATCAACCGCCAGTCATTACTTTTGAGGCGATTTACCGATGGAGAATTGGCAGAGCTTGGCTTGGATGAGTTGGTCACTATTCGAGATCTCTGTTACCGGGGTTACGTGATGGATCGCTATTGAGGAATCCAAAGACAAACAAACTGATGAAGAATATGACTGTGATATAGACCACTATTTTTAAAGTAAGCATAAATAAATAATCTCCGTATAAATATCTAATAATTTATCCTATGTTAAATCTTATAGGAAAAGATGGGAATTCCTTATACTTCCTTAAGATTGGCTATTTCGTGTTGAGTATAAATACTTAAATAGGTAGCTGGGTATAATTAAAAACCCCAGAATCTGTAGCGCACGCGTAGCGTGCGCTACAGATTCTGGGGTTTGCGCCTAGCCATTTACCTAATTGGAATCTAATTGGAGGGAATGGGGCTTCGTGCGTGCAGTTAAAAAAACTGTCCTAGGAGCTGCGATCGCTCTATGTATAGGGACACCTGACTGGCGATCGCTCGCAATAACTTTTCGTCAAACTTTGAATAGGACAGGGTAATTTCATGGACGTTTTCTAAGGTGATTGAAACATCTTGAACCTTACGATTTATTAACTGAAAAACGCCGATCGTCCTTTTTTGCGAGTCAAACATTGGTACTGCCAAAACTGAGCGAGTCCTGTACTCAATATCGCGATCGAAGGTCTTGTGATGGCGATATTCCGCATTGTCGGGTAGGGCATGGGCATCAGATAGGTTAAGCGTTTTGCCAGTGAGGGCGACATAGCCGACGATACTGTCTTGATTGAGGGGGACAGCAAAATTAACGAGAGAGCGATCGGGCTGGGAGTCGTTTTGAGAAACTTCAAAGCAGACAGTATGAACTGAAGTGGAGCGATCGATAAGATAAATACTGCCTGCGTCACTGGCAGTCATTTTGCGTGTAGAGCTTAGTGCTAACTCTAAGAAAACCCTTAGGTCTTTTGTGTCAGTTAAAGACATGGCTAATGCTAACAGATCATCGAGTAAGCATTTGTAATAGTCCACTTGCTCTACTAGTAACTGAGGACTCAATTGGGAGAGAGCCTCAGAGGTTTCTGTTTGCCAGCCTAAGTCAGGGGTCATGGATATCGCCAGTATCTTGGTTACGTCCTGCTTAACCTAAATAAAACTAAGTCATTAGTTATAGCAGTTCTATCTATGCGAACAATACTAGCAAAATCACCTCAGAAAAATACTAAATCGTAGGTACTAAATCTAAGTATAGCTGTCACTAAATGTACTAGGACATAAATGCCAGTCAATTCTTGAGGTTTATGTCCTAGTACAATTGGTGACAGCTACTTAACGTCAGTTCGGGTTAATCTGGCAAATTTTAAAACCCCAAAAGTAAAAGCCTTGCGTAGCAAGGCTTTTACTTTTGGGGTTTTAAAATTATCTCGAACTCACGCTACTTAGTAAGGGTCTTCGAGTTAAGAAATGGCGTAGCCATTTCTTAACTCGGTATAAGTGGAGGGGAAGCTTTTGCTTAGCTTCTCTACCAGTTGAGAGCTATTCCTCGTCGTCATCATCGTCCCCATATTGGAGATCGTCAATGGGATAGACATCTGGCCAAGCAGATGCTCCATGCTCATATACATCAATGCCGATGCGATCGGCTTCAGGATTGACCCGCAACATACCTAAGGCTTTGAGGGAGCCAAACATTAGAAATGAGAAGACAACTGTAAATACAGCGATCGCGGCCACACCTCCTAGTTGCACCCCCAGTAAGTCAAATCCGCCCCCCAAGAATAAGCCAGATTTTTTATTGATCGTGAGTGCTGGATGCCCAAATAAACCCACCGCGATCGTCCCCATCATGCCGCAGGATCCATGGACGGCAAATGCGCCTACGGGGTCATCAATCTCGAACCATTCAATGATGTCTACTACTATTAAGACAAGTACTCCTGCCACAAGTCCAATGAGTGCGGCTGCCCAAGGCATGACATAGGCGCAACCTGCTGTAATGGCAACTAATCCTGCAAGTGAGCCATTTAGTCCGCAAAAGAGGTGCCACTGACGGAAGCGGAAATAAATGTATAAAAAGGCAGACATTGCTCCCGCTGCCGCCGCTAAGGATGTATTGACAACGACTAGACTAACTAGCCCAGGATTGCTCATGGTTAGAGCCGAGCCTGGATTAAATCCATACCAACCAAACCAGAGGATCATTGCGCCAATGGTGGCATAGCCGAGGTTGTGGGCTGGCGGGATTTGACCCCAAATGCGATCGGGACGCGGTCCCAGTAAATATGCTCCCACTAAGGATGTCCATCCCCCGACCGTATGCACGACGGAACTACCTGCAAAATCGTGATAATTAAGTTTGTTAAGCCATCCCCCACTATTCCAAGCCCAATGGACTACCAGTGGATACATAATTGCACCCATGATAATAGTGTAGATTAAGTCTCCTTTAAAGTCAGTGCGCTCAGCCATTGAGCCCGTGGTAATCGTGCTGGATGTGGCGGCAAAGGCAAATTGAAAGAAGAAGAGAGTTAAGGTATTAATGGGAGCGCTAGAACCACCTGCACCCATTGCATATTCGATCGTGCCGTTATTGATCGTAAAGGCATTATTTAAGAAGAATCCGTCCGTTCCCCATAAACCATTGCTGGTCGTACCAAAGGCGATCGCAAAGCCCGTTGCCCACCAAGCTAGAAGTGTGGTTGCGGCATCCACGAAATTTTCGGCAAGGGTATTAACGACCGATGTTTGCCGCACTAGCCCCGCCTCTAGCATGGCAAAACCGCATTGCATAAAAAACACTAAGAATCCTGTAACAAGTACCCAAGTTGTATCAATGGATAGGCGTAGTTCTCCTGTGGTTTTACTCACTGATTCTAAGGTCGTACTTTCGACGGCTTGAGCGATCGTTGGCGTAAATGCAGCAAATATAGCTGCCCCAATCGCGATCGCCAAAAAACGTGCCAAATAATTCTTTCTTTTTATGGTGACTTTTGTCATGATTGTATTCACGAGCCGTTGTTAGGATTATTAAGATTAGCTTCTACAGAATCAATAGGATCATGCACGTAAGGTGATGATTTTGCTCTTTAGATGCTGGTAATTTGCATTTATTCCTCTAAAATTTGGTAATGTGTCGTTCATCCCCATATTTCGATCGCTAGAGAAATAAATCAAAGATTCTTAGAAATTGATGTTCGCTCAGCCCTTATTTGTTATACGTTTAAAGGACGATCTGTAAAAGTGTCGATTAGTACAGTCAATATTGAGTAATTCCTTTTGTAGGAACCGTAAATCCATTAGTACAAATCCATTAGTATAAATATTTAAGGGAGTCGGGAAGGGCAAGGACTTTCGCAATAATCTGTGATCTTTGTCACAAAATTGGGAGGTTGCGATCGTCATTTTGATGTGAGAGCTGTCACCACTTTAAAAAATAAAAAGATAGATAATTTTCTCACTAGCGACGTATCTACATAATTTCCCCCGCAAGAATGCCTCCTGCGGGTTTTTTATATCCAAAAATATTTAGATCTAAATATTTTAGATATAGCTACCGTCCCTTGAATTAGGACAAATCAAACCCCAAGAATTAATTGGCGGCGCTAAGCGCCGCCAATTAATTCTTGGGGTTT
>NZ_LIRE01000171.1 GCF_001402795.1 Pseudanabaena sp. 'Roaring Creek' | reverse complement strand
CTTACACCGAGGGCTGAGCGAAGTCGAAGCCCGTCTACAAGTTATTTAAAACGACTATATTTAGTGGAAGTGACTTAATGAAGAGAGAGAATATCCAACCACAAAATTTTGCCGAACGCATTGTCTGGTTTGCGATTATCTGGACCTATTGGTTTTATGTGATCGGTGGATTGTATATCGTTGGAGCCGCAGTTGCTTGGATTTTGTTTTTTCATCTCTGTCGTGAGTTATGGAAACAGGACGAGCAGACTCCTCAAGAAGACAAAATTGAAATTCCTTGGTCAATTTGGGTATGGATTGGGGGAATGCTCATGATGGAAGTTGCCCTAGTAATCGGACATCTGAATAATTATTTAGGGCTAGGGGAAATCATCAAATCCACGATTGGTTGGGCAAAGGGCTGGGCTTTACTGGCTCTCTATCCTTTGGTTGGATGTTTAAAAATTCGACCAGAGTTAATGTACCGCGCTTCGGCGCTTGTATGTCGGACTAGTCTATTAGTATCTATTCCCTTAGTGCTTGCTTTTTATCTACACCTGCCTCAAAAGCTATATGTTTCGCCGCTCAGGGCGGTCGGGGGGCCAAGTGACGCTTTCTTTGAGGTGATGCTCTATGAAATCGATCCTGGCGAAGGTAAGCCAAGATGGCGGCTATATACTCCTTGGGCTCCTGCCGCAGGCTTTGTGGCAAACATCTATTTTTTTATGGTTATTCAAGAGAAAGACCTCAAGTTACGTTGGTTAGGAATTGCTGGATGCGTTGTCATCTGCCAGATTTCTGCCTCCCGTTTAGCATTAATTTGTCTACCTGCGGTGTGGTTGATGAGTCTATATATGTCAAAACTTAGCCGCCCTCCGACCCTAATTGCTAGTGGATTTGCCAGTTTCTTTATCAGTATTAGCACCAATCAGATCTCTGAGGCAATCCAAAATTTTTCTGCCATGTTTACAGCGGCAAGAAAGGATTCTTCACGAGTACGGGCGGCTCTGGGAAGAATTGCTCTATATCGCTGGGAAAAAGAAGCTCCCATCTGGGGGCATGGCGTTGTTGTCAAAGGTCCACATATGGTGGAGTTTATGCCCATTGGCTCCCATCATAGTTGGTTTGGACTGTTGTATGTTAAGGGAATAGTAGGTTACTTATCCCTCGCGATCCCTCTTGGTTGTGGGTTTATCCATATGCTTTATCTATCCCAGAGGAGTATCCCTGCCAAGGTCGGATTATGTATGGTGATGGTGCTATTCTTTTACACCTTTGGCGAGAATTTAGAGATTTTAGCCTATTTATTCTGGCCGGGCTTGGTCATGATTGGCATCGGGACTCAGAGCAAATATATGGAAAAAGAGAAAGATCATGACGAAAACCCAGCGATCGAAGTTTATTCGGAAACTATCTCTTAATTCCTAAAAGATGAGTGGTGGCGCGAAGCACCACCACTCATCTTTTGTAACCTAATACCAATTCCCAAAAGTGTGGCTACACTTTTGGGAATTGAAAACCAAACCCAGTAAGGGTTTTAAAATTACAAAATGGCGTAGCCATTTTGTAATTTGGTATAATACCAATTTCCAAAAGTGTGGCTACACTTTTGGAAATTGAAAACCAAACCCAGTAAGGGTTTTAAAATTACAAAATGGCGTAGCCATTTTGTAATTTGGTATAAGTACTTATAGCTTAGGACATAAATCCCAAAAATTGACTGGCGGCGCGAAGCGCCGTCAGTCAATTCTTGGGATTACAGCGACAGCTTAGATACTTAGACTGCACCATTGTTGCGCTTCAACAAGACGGCTACGGTTTGCCAAATTAGCCAGAGATCGTATTTTAGGCTCCAATTTTGTTTGTAGGTTAAATCAAAGCCGATTACCTCTTCAAAACTTCTCACGGCGGAACGACCGCTGACTTGCCATAAACCACTCAATCCAGGACGGACATCTAGGCGACTCCATTCGGTTAGTTTTTCATCCGTGTACTCATTTTCTATTTCATACAAGCCGATCTCAGCAAAAGTAGGCGGTCTCGTGCCGATTAAACTCATGTCTCCGACGAGAATATTCCAAAATTGGGGAAACTCATCTAAACTGGTTTTCCTCAATAATTTTCCCACTTTAGTAATGCGGGGATCGTTACTATTTTTAAAAAATTTACCACTATCGCTGTCGGATTTTCCATCGGTGGAATCGGCAATCTCATTGACAACCTTTTGCTTCAGCATTTCGGCATTTTTGACCATTGAGCGAAATTTCCAAATCCCAAAGGGTTTGCTCATAATTCCCGCTCGACTCTGCTTAAAAAGAACCGATCCCCGACTCTCAAGTTTGATCGCGATCGCAATGGGGATGAAGATTAGGGCGGTGATGCTCAAGCCAACCAGCGCGCCCAAGATATCGATCAGCCTTTTTGGGAAGCTGCGGACGGAGGGATGTAAGGGTAAGGCGGGATCGAGCTCGATCGCAGGATAGAAAAAGTACATCCCATAGGCGATCGCACATAGGATGGGAATGTCAATCAGGGATTGGTAGAGCCGATATAAAAATATGGAAATGCGATGGGGGCGATCTAGCGATCGCTGATGATTGCTATTTGCTAATCGATTAGTGCGGGCGGATGCTTCAATGGAGAAGACCCTATCCATTTTGGTCATCTTCAGAAGTGATAATACTTGTGGGTTCACGCTCCACAGGACTAATTCAGTGGGTTCGGGTTTACCCAATTGCAGATCGCTCTGCCGCAGCACATTTAAACAGGAGATCAAAGCCCCCAATCCCGAACTATCAATAAATTCGGTTTTAGACATATCCAGAATTATTTTCCGAAAATTTTCTCCTTCTTGGCATAGTTGCGTAAAGTCTTCTTTTAATTTTCTTGATTCAGTACTGAGGATATTGGGAGGAGTACTTATTAAAACCGTGTCATTAAAGTTGGTGATTTGGACATCTCTCAATCCAAATTTACTGGGTTCTTGCTCGTTACCCGTGGGAATATATATTGATTCGGGATAGAGATCGGCGATTTCTTTAGCGCGAACAATCAGCAAATCGAGGACTTTCCAAGATCGCAACAATTTTGCGGAAAGACTGAGATCGCGAATGCGGGTCTTTGATTCGACAAAAATTATTTTGCTTTTATAGAGGTACTTGGCAACGATCAAAAAAGGGACGGCAACCCCTGCCCCCGTTGAGACGATTAGCGATGGTCGTTCCTCCTGCAATACCTTGATTGCTAATAGTAAATTCCGCACTAAGTTAAGTAGGTTGCGATTGGTGGGACTATATGCCCAAACAGCCTTTTCATTTTTAAGCTCGGTTTGGGTAGTACCTGTTTTAAAGGTGATCCAACTTCTTTTGCTAAATTTATGCCAATATTGGCTCAAGCCTCGCATCCCTTTAAAATGTCCACCCGAAGAGCAAACCAACATAATTTGGTCATAGTTTTCACTGGAATAGCGATCGCTTAAATATTCACATAAATCCTGATCTTCAGTAAAAGTAAGGGAGTTATGGGGAATAGTAATTAATTTTAAAAACTTAGCTAAATCGGCAGGCGATCGAGCGATCGCCACCCCCTGATTTTCCAAATCCTCAGCCATTTCCAATTGATGATCATCAACATGCTCATGAAATTTGGCGGTGCGGGGAACCAAAATATAGGGTTTGTCAAATTCTTCTAACAATAGGGCACTACCCTCCCCACAATGGGCAATTACAGCACTCGACTGTTCGATGAGCCGCTTAAATTGTACTTCGGGAATTAGCTTACCAATCCTTACATTGTCAGGTAACTCCGTAGATGCCCCATATTGGATAAATACCTCTTCGTTAAGAATCCCCTCTCGCATCAACAAACCAATCCAGTCCATTAACGAATTAAATGGATACTGCTCAGTGCCAACTGTAACTAGTATCATAATTAAAATCCCTTGCTGATTTAGCTATATAATTTAGCTATATTTAGCTATATATTTAATCTACTTTAATCCACACATTTAATCTACATATTTAATATACACAATTGCTCCAATTTAAATATAGCAGTCCTAAATCATTTGTAGATTTTTGGATTTGTGGAAGTGCCACCCTTTTTGAGGGGCACTTCAAAAAACTATTTAGGATTGCCATAGCTTCAATTTAAATATTTTATAATCTGCAATAGATAAGCAATAAACGCCTATATAACTACATATATAATTGCAATTTTTAAAGTTTTTGGCGAGGGCTTCTGTTCCCTAATCCCTTCGATCTTCAAACCAACTAAAAATAATAGCTAAAAATAATATAATTAAAATCCAGATCTAAAACCTGCGGCGCACGCGCAGCGTGCGCCGCAGGTTTTAGGGTTTTATATTTAATTAAGC
>NZ_LIRE01000170.1 GCF_001402795.1 Pseudanabaena sp. 'Roaring Creek' | reverse complement strand
AAGTCAGGACATCAAACCCAATAGAGAATTGCGGCGCTTCGCGCCGCAACTCTCTATTGGGTTTGATACTTGTCCTAACATTATTGGCTATGGCTATAAGTTCAGATAGTTTTCCATTGTATCGCAAAATTATTTTGGTTCCTACAAATTGCTATCCCCCGACATGAATCCCTGGTCGTTTTTTAGGGTCTTTCTCGACGGTGCGCAACACTTCGCGAGTGACAATCGCGATATCACCTTCTCCAAATAGGATAAATCGCATCAAGTATTGCAGGGGATTTCCCTCTGCCCAACCAAAGTAAGCATGGGGCAATTTATGGGTGCGCTCGCGAATATCCAACAATATTGCAGCGATCGTATTGGGAACTGCCGCGCCGCGCGATCGCAAGATGCGATAGTTGCCTACCTGATGCCCTTCAATATGAATTGTACCTGCGAATTCTGAGGGATCGGAAACTTGAATCTCAAGGAAAATCAAGGGATCGTCCACGGGCAAATGGTGTTCTTGGCGAGTATCGGTTTCTTTTTGGCAATATTCGCCATCGTCTCCTCGGTTAGGGCGATGGGCAATGACTCGCACCGTACGTTCGGTGGTAGTTTGGATGAAACTTTCGGCTAACTCATCCATTTCTACGCGATCCGATCGCAACTCGGTAGAACGCCATACTCTAGAAACTAGGGAAGTTACGACAATACTGGCAATGAAAGTACCCGCAATTCTAATGCCTTCGGGTCTTTCGATGATATTGGTGATCGTAGTGTAGATAAAGACTAGGGTAATCGTACTAAATAGAACGATCTCGCTCCGCTTGCCTCTTTTATAGGAGGCTAAGGCTACGGCAAAGGCAGCAGAAGTCATCAGCACCAATACGCCCGTGGCATAGGCTCCCCCTTGGGCTTCAACATCGGCTTGGAAGATCAAGGTAACCACAAAGGCGATCGCGGTATAGACCAAAACCAAAGGTCGCACCGCCAAAGTCCAGTTAGGAGCCATGCCATAGCGAGGTAAATAACGAGGCACAATATTTAACAAGCCCGCCATCGCTGAAGCTCCCGCAAACCAAAGGATCGAGATGGTGCTGATGTCATAAATCGTGCCAAACCAATCGCCGAAAAATTGATGGGCAAGAAAAGCAAGGGCGCGACCATTGGCTTTACCACCGACAGCAAACTCTGAGGCGGGGATTAATAGAGTCGTTACCACGCTACTGGTTAACAGGAAAAAACTCATAATCCAAGCAGCGCTGGTCAGCATTTTGTAGGTATTGCGGACTCGACCAGTGGGAACTTCTTCCGTATCATCACTATTCCCCTTCACCAAGGGCATGACCGCAACACCTGTCTCAAAACCAGATAGTCCTAGGGCTAACTTTGGAAAAACTAAGACGGAGATCCCTAATAGCATTAAGGGGCTTTGATGGTCTGCGAATAGAGCTTTTTGCCAGTTAGCGATCGCTTCAGGATGGGTCGAGATATTTTGCAGACCAACAAATATGATGACAAGGTTAAGCAGTAGATAGACGACTACTAATAAGACAGCAATACCGATCGCCTCCCGAAAGCCCTTGAGAAATACGGCTCCTAGTAAGGCAACTAGTATCAGCGTAATTGGTACCATCTGCCCATGAAAGAAAGCTGGTACGAGGGGATTCTCTACAATGTGAGCGGTCGCGTCGGCAGCGGATAGGGTAATCGTAATAATAAAATCCGTAGCCACAAAACCGAGCAAGCAGAGAACTAAAAGCTTACCCTGCCACCAAGGTAGCAAGCGTTCGAGCATGGCAAGCGAACCCTCACCATGGGGACTAGTTGCGGCTACCTTGCGATAGATGGGCAACGCGCCAAAGAGGGTCAACAGTAGCAAAATCAATGTTGCTATTGGTGAAAGCGCTCCTGCGGCAAGGGCGGCAATGCCTGGTTGATAACCGAGGGTAGAGAAATAGTCCACCCCCGTCAAACACATCACCTGCCACCAAGCATGTTTATCACCATGTTTATCGCTAGGCTTTTGGGGAGGCTCCCCATCAGTATCAGGATGCTGGTAGCTACCAGCTAAAAGCCATTTTTTAAGCCTTTGCGCAAATTCGGACTGATGAAGGGGGGAAACTGGGGAAGCCATAAAGCAAATTGGGGATAATACTCAATTAGTCTAAGGCACAGTTAGGGATTGTACTAGGGCAATTTGATTCGGCTTAGTCCGATTGGGGGCGATCGCATCGGCGGAGATCTCGATCATCTGCGTGGCAAAGTTGGGGATCAGTCCAAAGAAAACAATTATCAACGCAAGGGCGATCGCGGGAAATTTTTCTTGCCACTTGGCAAAGGGAAAACTATTGATCGGTGGGCGATCTTTAGATTTTTCGACAGCAAGACGACCGAAAAATACGCGATCGATCATAATTAAGAAATAGACCGCAGTTAGCCCCGTTCCAATCATACAGAGTAGAGTTTGGACTGGAAAAACCGCATAACTGCTGCGGAAAATTACAAATTCCGCAATAAATCCCACCATGCCTGGCGTACCTGCGCTCGCCATCGCCGCCAAAATCATGAGCGAGCCCGTAATCGGCAAGCCCCGTTCGGGATTGAGTAAGCCGTTGAGAGAGTTGATATCACGGGTTCCTGTTTTCTTATAAACAATGCCTACTAAAATAAATAGCAATGCCGAAATTAAACCGTGGCTGACCATTTGGAAGGTTGCACCAACCAGTGAAAGAGGGGTAGCCGCAGATAGGGCGAGAAGAATATAGCCCATATGCCCCACAGAACTGTAGGCAACCATTTTTTTCATGTCGGTTTGGTTAATCGCAGTAAGGCATCCGTAAATTACGCTTACCACTGCCCAGATCGCCAAAAATGGCGCGATCGCCTGCCATGCATCGGGAAGTAAACCCAATCCAAACCTTAGTAACCCATAGGTTCCTAGCTTTAACAAAACCCCTGCTAATAAGGTCGAAACTGGGGTTGAAGCTTCGACATGGGCATCGGGCAACCATGTATGTAATGGCACGATCGGGATTTTGATGCCAAAGCCAAGCAATAGCAGAATGAGCAAAATCCCCTTGACGTTTTTGGAAGCTCCTTCCAGATTTAAGTCTTGATAGTTAAAGGTAAAGACATTGGCATCGCCACTGCCAAAAATTGCCATACCAAAGAAGGCGGCTAAAATGAGTACGCCTGAGATCGCGGTGTAAATTAAAAACTTGGTAGCCGCATAGCCGCGCTTTTCTCCGCCCCAGATCGCGATTAATAGATAAAGGGGAATGAGTTCCACTTCAAAGAAGAGGAAGAAAAGGAGTAAATTTTGGGAAAGGAAGGCTCCATTTACGCCGCCACCGAGCAGCAATAGGAGGGGGAAATAGAGTCGGGGACGCTGGATATCATTGCTAATATAAATGGCGATACTCAAAAGCAAGCCATTGAGTAGAACGAGGGGAAATGATAAACCATCTACGCCCAGTCGATAGGTGAGTCCGATCGGGTCTAACCAAGCTAGGGATTCGCTTAATTGAATCGTCGCGAGGCTGAGATCGAATTTGGTTAGTAAAAATATCGACCAGCCAAAGGTGGCGATCGCAATGCCTAAGGATATTCGGCGCAGTTGTTGAGAATCGAGGAAGGCTCCCAAGAAAACGATAAGGAGCGCCCCTGCGATCGGTACCCAAACTAATGTACTAAGCATATTTAACTTAAGTAGTTTTAAATAGTAATCAAGTAATCAAAAAGTAATTAAAAACAATTAAAAAATTTAATTGCGAAGCGCCTTAGGCGCTTCACAATTAATTCAGACCATAAAAAGCTGCAAATCCAATCAGAATTAGACCCACCACAATAGTCAAGACGTACTGCTGCAATCGACCTGTAACTGTATATTTGAGGCTCTCACCACTAAATATTGAGGCAAAACCCAAAAAGTTAACGGAACCATCAACTAAATAGCGATCGACCCAAGCCAAAACCTTGGAACCACCACCGACAATTAAAACTACCGTATATTTATAGATTGCCTGCACGTAAAGATCGTAGGCAAGTAAATCCTGCACAGCTTTCCAAGCATTACGGGTAATCTTGGGTGGCATCGGTACCGAACTGCCAGTCTCGTAGGGTTTGGTATAGATATATGCACCGATACCAAAGCCCATGAATCCTGAAGCTGATAGGAGGATGGTTTCCCAGATATTGGCATTATTTAAATCAATATCAACAAAGTGCCATGAGGGAAGTAGAATCGGTACGAGCAAAGTCACGATCGTTAGCGAGACGAGGGGAATCGCAACCTGCCAAGCCACTTCGGGAACGCGGCGGGTTTTGGGCTGTATCTGGCCGAGAAAAACCAGCGCAAAAATTCGCATTAGTCCAAAGGCAGTAATACTATTTACTAATAGGGCGATCGCAATCAGCCAAGGGTTACTAACCCAAAAGGTCTCTTCCCAGCGCAAGAGCGTCCAAAACCCACCAAAGGGAAGCATCGCCACTAAACCAAATGAGCCAACGATAAAGGCAATAAGAGTTGCGGGCATTCGGGTTTTAATGCCGCCCATTTCAGTGAGATCTTGGGTAATGGTGGTCATCATCACCGCCCCAGAGCTTAGAAATAGTAGCGATTTGCTGATGCCATGACTAAATAGCAAACCTAAAGCAAGGTCGGGCTGTTGCATACCCACGGCGATAAATACTAGCCCGAGATAGGCACTGGTCGAATGGGATAGGGCGCGTTTGAGATCGATTTGAGCGATCGCCACTAGGGATGCGCCGATCGCCGTAATCGCACCAATGACCACAGTCAATTCCGCCGCCACGGGAAACAGCGATAAAATAGGCTGAAATTTAATCAGTACATAGGCTCCCGCCCCCACCACTACGGAGTTTCGCAAAATCGAAGCAGGGTTGGGTCCCTCCATCGCCTCGTCGAGCCAGAGGTGGAGAGGAAACTGGGCACATTTCCCAAGGGGACCAGCAATCAGGGCTAATCCCAATAGCGTGCCAAACTGTTGATGTTCGGCAAAATAGGCGATCGTTTGGGGGGCATGAGCCCAAGTCTTGAGATCGGAAAAGTTCAAGCTATCGGTCAGATTGGCGAGGGTCACTACGCCCATCAGCAGAAATAAATCGCCTACACGCTTAGTCCAAAAGGCATCCCTTGCGGCGGTTACTACTAGCGGCTGAGCATACCAAAAGCCGACTAATAAGTAGGTGGAAAGGGTAAGCATTTCCAGCAAGGCATAGCTAAAAAACAACGAATCGCTAAAGGCAATCCCTGTAATCGCCGCTTCAAAAAAGCCAATCAGAGCACAAAATCTGGCGATCGCCCAATCGGTTTCCAGCGATCCCAGTCCGTAAACCTGCGAAATTAAGCTCATCGTGGCGATCATGACCGATGCGCCAGCACTAATGGCGGAAACTTCAAAAGAGCAAGCGATATTTAAATCAAGGGATTGAAACCAAATAAATTCAAAATGTTGAGCTGGCTGTCCCCAAACCGATGTTAATAACCAACAACTATGCACTAGGGCAAGGACGGTCATCATCATGTTTAGGTAGACCGCAGGACGGGGACCAGTACGTCGGATTATCCTTAGCGACCAAGGCAGTGTTAGCCCTGCCCCCAACAGACCATAGCAAGGAAGCACCCAAGCTGTTTCTAGGATCATTGATTCTACTATAGAGTTTTTACTATGTTAATCTTAAAATGTATTAGATATGCTAAGAGTCTACCGCAAAAAGCTTCGCGCTTAAGCGATGGCAAGATTCGCTTTTATTCAGAAGACTTTATTCGGAAGACATTTCACAATAACGGTTTAGTAAAACCAAGCGATCGCCTGCTTGTTGGTGGCGCTTTTGCCATGTGACGGGGTTGCGGGCAGTTTGCAACAGGTTTAAGTCTGCGCCGAGCATTTTGAGTTGTTTGTCAATTTCTACCTGCAAAGATAAATTTTGCGGCGTTATTTCTAAGGCAGTATTGATAATTTGGGACTGAAAAAAACCTTGGATTTCACCATGCGATCGCCTCCATTCTTTGACCTCGGTCGGAGATGGTTCTAGCTGTGAGGCGATCGCCGTTTGCAATGTTTCGAGCTGGCTTCGCAATTGATGAATTAAATCTAAATAATTTTGTGACAAATTCTAAACCTGCAATCTAGAACTTCGAGTATAAAATAACTTTCTCCTTAGCGATTCCTTTTTATGACAAATAAAAACCGAAAGATGAGTGGCGACGCTTCGCGCCGCCACTCATCTTTCGGTTTTTATAGCCTAAGTCAGCCCATTAAGTAAACTTAAAACCTAGAAGAGCGTACCGCCCGCGTAGCGGGCGGTACGCTCTCTGGTTTTGGTTTTTATGCCTAGCTACTTACTTGGTATTACTTAATGGGCAGCTTAGATCTCAGCCAATTCTTCACAACGGTTTCGACGGGTATCGCCTGACTATCGACTTGATAATTCATCCTTTGCATATCTTCGTTAGAAACTAAGCCTGTTAATTGAGCGATCGCGCCGCGTACTGCTGGATATTTCCGTAGAACTGCCTGATTGACAATTGGCACTGCTTCGTAGGGCGGGAAATACTTTTTATCATCTTCCAAAACAAACAAATTTAAAACGGGAATCAGACCGTCAGTGGAATTGCCTGCAATGAGATCGACCTTCTTTTGAGCTAGGGCTCGATACATTAACCCAATTTCCATTTGCTGCGGCGGCTTGTCAAACTTTAAACCGTAGGTTTTCGCCAAACCAGCATAGCCATCGGCTCTTTCTAAAAACTCATAACCAAATCCTGCTTGCCATTGGGGAGTATATTGAGCTGCGTCAGATATTGTTTTGAGATTTAAGCGTTTGGCATCTTCACCGCGAATGGCGATCGCAAAGGTATTATTAAAACCCAAGGAAGGCATTACTTCCAATTGAAAATTTTCAGCATAATTTTGCTTGACCTGTTGATATACCGTCGCGGGATCGGTAATGGGCGATCGCTTTAATACCGCCGTCAGAGCCGTGCCAGTATATTCCACGTAAGCCGAAATTTGTCCCGCTTTTACCGCTTCATGGCAAACAAAGGTTCCGCCCAAATTAAAACGGCGATCGACCTGTAAATGGGTGTGATTCTCAATTTGCTGCGCTAATAGCTCGCCTAGGATTAATTGCTCGGTAAAATTTTTAGAACCAATGATAATTTTTGCGGGAGCTTGTTGCAGGAGAATGGTGGCGATCGCGGTAATAATTGCGATCGCCACCACACCCACAATTGTGAATCGACGATTGGATCGCGATCGTTCTGTTTTCTGCTGGGTAATCTTTTTCTCTAGCCAACCTAATCCAAAATCGGCTATTAGCGCCATGATTGCAGCGGGAATAGCCCCTGCCAGAATTAATTGATTGTTAACCGTAGAAATGCCGCGAAAAATAAATACGCCCAATCCACCACCGCCAATCGCAGCAGCAATGGTGGCAATCCCCACGGAAATCACCGTTGCTACTCTCACGCCCGCTAAAATCACCCCCGTGGCAAGGGGCAGTTCCACCTGAGTTAATAATTGCCAATCGGTCATGCCCATCCCCCGTCCAGCCTCACGCACGGCGGGATCGATGTTCTGAATGCCAACATAGGTATTGCGGATGATGGGCAGTAGGGCGTAAAGCGTCAGCGCCACGATCGCAGGAGTTTTACCGATGCCCCCAAGAAATGGAACCGATATGAGAAAGCCAAAAATCGCTAAGCTGGGAATAGTCTGGAGAGCGTTAGCAAGTCCTAGAATTAGGGGGGCAAATTTCGGGCGGCGAGTAATCAGAATTCCTAAAGGGATACCGATCGCAATGGCAACGGTCATCGCAATGATAACTAAAACTATATGTTCGCCACTAAGCCGCAAAATCTCAGAGGCATATTGATTCAGAAAGTCAAACAACTAAGTAATCTCCAAGGTTTTTTACCGTCTCCCCGCCAAAGGTGGGGACATAATTAATATCCGCTTCACAAATTAGTCGGCAAACAAGCCATAAATGCTTGAGCTTCGGGATGGGGCGATCGCATAAATTCTTCTTTAGTTCCTAGTACCACTAATTGACCTTCATGCATCAAGCCAATGCGCGTGCCCAGAAAAAAGGCTTCTTGAATATCATGGGTGACAAATACGACGGTCTTTCCCAATTGCTTTTGTAAATAACGGAACTGTTGTTGTAGTTCCAATCTGGTAATTGGGTCGAGTGCGCCAAAGGGTTCATCCATTAACAGAATCGGCGGATCGGCGGCTAAAGCCCTCGCGATACCGACGCGCTGGCGTTGACCGCCAGATAATTGTTGGGGATAGCGATGTGCAAATATTTCAGGCTCTAGTCCCACTAAATTAAGCATTTCATCGACTCTCGCTTCGAGTTTGGGGCGCGACCATTGCAGCAAAGATGGAACTAGCCCAACATTCTCTCCCACCGTAAAGTGGGGAAATAAACCTGTCTCTTGGATCGCATAGCCAATCTTGCGCCTAAGAGCGATCGCATCCCATGCGAGGGTAGAGCGATCTTCTACCAAAACCTGCCCTGAAGTTGGCATCAGCAAGCGGTTAATTAATTTTAAAGTTGTCGTCTTGCCGCTACCACTGCGCCCCAACAATAACAATGCTTCGCCTTGATTGATTGTCAAATTTACCCGTGAAACTAGCTCTCGGCGACCTACACGAAAGTTCACATCCCGAAATTCCACCTTGACCTCCGATAAATCAACATCTGGAGAATTTACGCTTGTTGATTGGGGCATATTACTCACTTCTTACCAAATTTCCTCAAGACTCAAAACGAACTCAGGCAATACATCTTCCCCAGAGAGCGAAATCGGATTTTGTAAAACCTCCTTAGGCTTACCAAGGCGATAAACTTCCACTTCCCGATCTTTACGATTAATCAGCCAGCTCAGCCTTGCGCCGTTATCCTGATATTCCTGCATCTTCGCTTGCGTGACCTTCAAATTATCGCTAGGCGACATCAATTCCACTACAAAATCTGGACAAATAGGAGCGAACTTTGCCTGTTGTTCGGTCGTTAATGCTTCCCAACGCTCTTTCAAGATCCATGAAGCATCAGGCGAGCGATCGCTCCCATTCGGAAGTTTAAATCCCCCAGAAGAATCAAAGACAATACCCAACTTTGTTCTTCGATTCCAAAATACGAGATCGGCATTTAAATCAGAATTACGGGCGCTTGTTTCACTACCTGCGGGAGCCATAATTGTAATATCACCTTGAGCGTTGCGCTCGAATCTGAGGTCGCTATTTTTGCGGCAAAGTTGAAAAAACTGTTCGTCAGTAAGATCGATTACAGACTCTAGGCTGATCGTTAAAGCATTCATAGTTCTCAGTGCGGAGTTGAGCCTACATAATCATTTTATCACAGGCTCCTTTATCACAGGCTCCTTTATCACAGGCTCTAATACCAATTCACGAAAGTGTTGTCACGCCTTCGTGAATTAAATTTGTGAATTAAAAACTAAACCTCGTAAGGGGCTTCAAATTAAGAAATGGCTACGCCATTTCTTAATTTGGTATAGCAAGGACATAAACCCCTAAAGATGAGTTGCGGTGCAAAGCGCCGCAACTCATCTTTAGGGGTTTATAGCTGCCAACTGTATCAGGACATAAAACCCAAGATCGTGTTG
>NZ_LIRE01000169.1 GCF_001402795.1 Pseudanabaena sp. 'Roaring Creek' | reverse complement strand
TGTCCTATTAGACTTGGCGACAGCTATAAACCTAGCGATCGCTACCATTACGAACATCTTGACAATATTGCTGGATCGCTTTGGTAATCGTGCTTTGCAGATCCGCATACTTACGGGCAAAGGGAGGTTGCCAATCGGACAAGCCCAAAACATCGTGGGTGACAAGAATTTGACCATCACAGGCAGTTCCCGCCCCAATACCAATCGTCGGCACGGAAATGATGTCTGTAATTTGGGCAGCTAATTCTGAAGGAATATTTTCTAATATCAGGGCAAAAATACCTGCCTCAACCAAAGCCTTTGCCTGAAACAGAATTTCTTCAGCAGCAGCAGGAGTGCCACCTTGAACCCGATACCCCATGCGATGAACGGATTGGGGCGTAAGTCCTAAATGTCCCATCACAGGCATTCCCGCCTGTACCAATTTGCGAATGGTCTCCACCATCTCTGGATAGCCACCCTCTAGCTTGATGCCCTTAGCATCCGTCTCTTTAAAAATTCGTCCCGCCGATCGCATGGCTTCTTCGATGCTGACTTGATAGCTGAGAAATGGCAAATCGACAACGAGCAAAGCGTTGCTAATGCCCCGTCCCACTGCTTGGGCATGGTGGATCATGTGATCGAGGGTAATGGGCAATGTGTTTTTGTAGCCTAGCGCGACCATTGCCATGGAATCCCCTACCAAAACCATATCTACGCCTGCTTTGTCCAGTAGTTGAGCGATCGCGTAGTCACTTGCCGTCAGTGCTGCGATGGGCTTCTGCTGCTGTTTCCATTTTTGCAATTGGGCGATCGTTATGGGCATCGGGGCATTCCTCGTAAGTTAAAGCTTCGTGGCTTATCAAAAAATTAATAGGGCTAACATCTAATGTAAACTTTTTAAAGCAATTGAATAAGGTTAATTGAGTTCGGTACGAGAATCAAAAATTATGCAAGTTGGTCAAAAAGTTCGCGTTCGTGGTTTCAAGGATGGTAGTGGCAAAGCGATCGCCAGCAAAGTCGGCGAGATCGGAGTCATCAAAGAAGAAAAAATTATGGATGGCAGCAAATGGGGCTACATTGTCAAATTCTCTGACAGTAGTAAGTCTTGGTTTTTTGCGGATGAGCTAGAATCAGCCTAAAAGGATTAAGATGTCGCGCTTTGCGCGACATCTTAATCCTCAAATAAGCCCTATGGCAGATATTAACCGTCAAGATATCATTCGGGGCATGATGGCAGAGGTTGATGGGCTAACCTATAGTATGGCTTCCGCAAGTCTTGAGGCAGTTATAACCTGTCTCTCCCAAGCCTTAGCCAATCATCAATCAGTTATGTTGAGTGATTTTGGTAGATTTTCCGTGCGCTATCGTCGCGCTCGCTCTGCCATCCATCCACGTACCCATCAACCGATGACAATTCCCGAAGTCATTGTTCCCCACTTCACACCCAGTCCCCATCTTAAAAAGCTAGTGCATAAGCCCAATGAGCCTCATTCTGACATTTCTCGGTAAAGGTGGTGTTGGCAAAACGACAGCGGCGATCGCCATTGCTCGTGCTTTTGCTAACCAAAACAAACAGGTTCTATATGTTGGACAACAGGCTGGTGATGATCTCAGCATGAGACTTAACACCGAGCTAAGTATTGAGCCCCAACTGATTGCGCCAAATTTTACAGCCGTACATTTACAGTCAACGGTTTTACTAGAAAAGTATTGGGACAAAATGAAAGGGCTGGAAACGCAATACCTGCGTACTCCCTTTTTTAAAGAGGTATATGGTCAAGAGCTGGGGATTTTGCCAGGAATGGATTCAGCACTGGGGTTAAGCTTTTTACGCGAGCGCGATGCTGAAGGTAAGTATGACGTAATTATCTACGATGGTCTTGGCGATCTAGAGACATTACGGATGCTAGGAATGCCAGAAATTCTAGGCTGGTATCTGAGGCGCTTTAAACAGGTGTTAACAGGATCGGCGATCGGACAAGCCATATCGCCTTTTGTCGAGCCAATTCTAAGAAGCATTCTCCAAGTCTCTAGCAGTGATGATATTTCGCAACAGGCTGGGGAAATGTCATCGGTATTAACACGCGGTCAAAAAGCGGTGAACGATCCTAGTCGCGTAGCTGCCTATCTAGTTACGACTGGCGACCCCTATGCGATCGCCACTGCCAAATATCTATGGGGTAGTGCCCAACAGGTGGGCTTAACCGTTGGCGGTGTCCTTTCTAGAGATCCCATTGGTGACGAAATTTTTGAGCCCCTTGGAGTATTGTCAATTCCCGATCGGGTCACTAAGTTAAGCATTCCCGATCACCTTGCCAGTCTCGCCCCCAAGCCCATTGAAATAAATCCCGTAACAAAGCAAGTCAAGCTATTTTTGCCTACATTCAATAAAAAACAAGTCAAACTAATCCAGTTAGGCCCCGAAGTCACCATCGAAGCTGGCGATCAACGCCGTAATATTTTCTTGCCCAATGAATTAGCAGGCAAGCAAGCCACAGGCGCAAAATTTCAAGATTCTTATTTAATTATTTCATTCGGTTAAAAATTGAATTGTTAATATGGTAAGTAGTTCAGCATAATTAAAAATTAAAACCAGAGAGAGTACTGGGTACTCTCTTCTAGGTTTTAAGATTACCTATGCTTAGCTACTTAATTAAGTAATTACAGAGTTTTAATCAAAGATGACTACTAAAACTATTGGAATTGGTGTTGAAGGTGCTGTACAAGCCGCAAGTAAATATTTTCACGAACTCCAGAAAATCATTAATAATAGCTTGCCCATAGATACCAGCACATTAACACGAGATTTAAGGCTGGAGGAGGTGGAACTTTCTGATGATCGTTCTCAATGGTTTATTACATTAGGCTATAGCATTAGTGAAGATGGGCTGGGAATTCGCTCTGTCAGAGAGTATAAAATTTTTACTGTAGATGCAACTACTGGGGAAGTACAGTCAATGAAAATTAGAGAGGTATGACTAATTTCCCAAGCAATATAGTTAACGAATACCGTAGAAAAGGCATTCTAATCGATACAAATATTTTGCTTTTGTGGCTAGTTGGCTCCACCAACAAGGCACGTATTACCCAATTTAGTCGCACACAAAAATTTGAGGCTAGGGATTATGAACTACTAGTTTATTTGTTAAAAAAATTCTCAAGAATTTTAACGACTCCGAACATTTTAACTGAAGTTAGCAATCTCATTAACCAATTAGGGGAACCTGACCGATCCAAATGCTTTTCTATATTCGCAAGAGATATTGTGCAATTAGATGAGATTTACACAGACAGTCATACTATTGTGGCGGCAGATCAATTTCCGAAATTTGGATTAACTGATTGCGGCATAGTGAATGTGGCTAAAGGTAATTACCTAGTGCTTACCGATGACCTGAAGCTAGCAAGCTATTTACAAAATATCGGTATTGATACACTTAATTTCAATAATATTCGCGTATATGGATGGAAATAAGCTTATATGCAACTTAGCCCTCGTTTTAAATTATTATCGCAGCCCCTCGATCGCTATGCCGTTGGCTTAGTTGTGTTACTTAGCATCGCGATCGCCATATTATTATGGGTAGGCGATCGCACCGCCCCTCAGGTGAAGGAATTTAGTTGGCAGGGTCAGCGTATTGATTCAACTAATATATCGTTTGTACTGACCTTCAATCGTCCAATGGATCGCGATAGTGTCGAAAAGAATCTTAAATTCGAGCCCCCCCTTGCAGGCAAAATCAGTTGGTCGTCACGGCGGATGTCCTATACTCCCATAGCCCCAGCCACCTATGGTAAATCCTATCAAGTCAAACTAGAAAATGCCTACGATCGCTTTGCAAGTGAATCGGGACAGAAAAAGGTGATCGAACCCTTTACAGGGAGTTTCACAACTCCAAACCCATATTTTGCCTACATCGGTTCGCAGGGAGAAGACAAAGGTCGACTTATAATTTACAATACCTTACAGAAGGAGAAACGGGTTTTAACGCCCGCCAATCTATCGGTATTAGATTTTCGCGTTTATCCCGATCGCCAAAAAATTCTATTTGGAGCGATCGATGGGGTGGGACAAAACTTACTCGATCAAAAACTTTATGTGGTAACGACAGGAATTGATCGCGAAGATCGCCTGACTTCTAATCAACCCACAATCAAACCTATTCTTGGTAGTGATGATTATCAAAACTTCAAATTCGATCTCTCGCCCGATGGCAAGAACATTTTGGTACAGCGTCTCAGCCGTCAACAGGTCGGGCGCTACGGACTCTGGCTCATCCAAGAGGATAAACCCGCCCGATCCCTTGACAATCAACCAGGGGGCGATTTTATGTTCACGCCCGATAGCGCGTCGGTGGCGATCGCTCAAGGTGAAGGAGTTGCGATTTTGCCCCTTGAGCCGCAAGCCCCGCCGTTGGACTTTCTTCCAAGGTTCGGCACAGTCCTAAGTTTTGGGAGAAGTGGTACGCAGGCGGCTACGGTCAAATTTAATAAAGACTACACGCGATCGCTATATTTAGTGAATAACCAAGGACTACAAAAGGAACTCACCAAAATTAGTGGGTCAATCCTTGGCGCTCAATTCGATCCGCAAGAAAAAACGATCTATTGTTTGCTTACCGATGTCGAGCAGGATGCCACTAAAAACATCTTCCGTGAAAAGCCCTACCTTGCCGCGATCGATCTGGAATCCTCTCAATTAAAAAGGCTTTTAGAACTTCCATCCCAAAGGGAAATTCAATTCAGCATTGCCCCCGATGGACAATCAATTATCTTAAATTCCGCAATTCCCAGCAGCGAGCCAACTAATTCTCAAAATAATGCCGATGATTCGGCTCAAGCTACCAGAAATCCCCGTACTCCTAAGGCTCCAACGCAGCTAATCATATTACCTCTTAACTCTTCCAGCACGGCTTCAGCACAAACCGAAGTTCTTTCCATGTTCGGTACATTTCCGCGATGGCTTCCTTAATATCGATGCAATCTGGGGATAGACGCTGGGATATAGCCATGAATCCGCCCACAGTGGTCGTTACAGGCATTGGCATGATTACAGCGATCGGTCATAACCGTGAAAGTACTTGGGAACAATTACTGCAAGGTATTTCAGGAATCCAATCCGATCGCCAATTCCAAAGCCCAGTTGCCAAAATCACGCAGTTGGAAATCGATCGCTATGCATCCCGATCCCAAAATCTCCTCAAAAAAGCCGTCTTAGAGGCGATCACTGATGCCGATTTGCCTATACCCTTACCTAATTGCGGTTTGGTAATTGGTTCTAGTCGTAGTAATCAGCGGGAATTAGAATTACTGCTAAATGCACCCCAACAACTCCAAAGTGAGAATCACTGGTGGGCTTGCCAGCCTGCCCATCTCTCCGCCCAAATAGCCCAGTTATTGCAGACCCATGCCCCAGTTTTAGCACCTATGGCGGCCTGTGCTACGGCAAACTGGGCGATTGCTCAGGCTTGTGAATTAATTCGTTCTGGTCAATGTGATCGGGCGATCGCAGGTGCAACGGATGCCGCAATTACCCCCTTAACGATCGCGGGATTTCAAAAAATCAATGTATTAACTAATTCAGGCGTACATCCCTTCAGTCAAGAACGTGATGGCTTTGCCCTAGGTGAAGGGGCGGCGGTAATGGTGATGGAGTCACTAGAATCCGCAAAGCGTCGTGACGCAAAGATTTATGGTCGAGTGTTGGGCTGGGGCATTACCAATGATGCCTATCATGCCACCAGTCCCCATCCCGATAATCAGATGGCGATATGGGCGATCAAGGATTGCCTAAGGCGATCTCGTATCGCTGCCACCGATGTGGGTTACATTAATATGCATGGCACTGCCACTCCTATTAATGATGCCCGTGAAGCAGAATTAGTCCAAAAGATTTTTCCTGATTGCAAAATTAGTGCGACGAAAGGGGCAACGGGTCACGCTCTGGGCGCAACAGGGGCGATCGAAGCCGCATTTTGTTTGTTAGCCTTGCGCGATCGCCTTTTACCACCCTGCGTGGGAATGAAAACGCCAGCCTTTAACCTCAATTTTGTCCGACAGGTCGAGCAAGCGTCCAATCTGTCTTATGCTCTCAACTTCAGTTTTGGGTTTGGCGGACAAAATGCGATCGTAGCCTTTGGTCAGCCATCCGATGACTAATCATACCAAGTTAAGAAATGGCGTAGCCATTTCTTAACTTGGTATAAAAGCTGTAGCGCACGCGCAGCGTGCGCTACAGCTTTTGAGTCTTATATTTAATTGCGCCTAGCTACTTAGGAGTCCAAATTCATGTACGATTCTATTCTGTTCTATTCTGCAAAATATGCAGAGCAATCACCTATTGCATCTATTTTCTGACTGAGATACTCGTGCCAAAAACGTTGCAGCTAATGTGGGCCTTATCTGGACTGTTGCTAACAATTGCTAGCACCTTTATTCGCCCATCCATGCTTTTGCCATCCCTCACCAATCAAGGAAATAATGTAGCGATCGAATCGATCAGCGTCACCATGCAGATCGGTGCAGTTCTCTTGACAGGTTGTCTGGGCGGACGCTCGGCAGCGCTCCTATCGCAAACCACCTACATTATCTTGGGTTTGAGCGGTTTTGGCGTATTTTACCAAGGCGGCGGCTTGAGCTATCTCAAATCTCCAGCTTTTGGATATCTGTTAGGATTTGTCGCGGGTGGATGGCTCTGTGGGTTTCTCGCTTTTTTGAGACCACCGAGCTTAGCTCGCATGGCTATAAGTTGCTTTGGCGGGCTATTAGCAATTCATCTGGTGGGAATCTTCTATTTAGTTGCCATCCAAATACCTAATTTTAGTGCTATTCAAACTTCATTCTGGCAATATTCCGTCCAAGTTTTATCAGGACAGTTTTTAGTTGTATGTGCCACTATCGTGATCGCTACTATTTCACGGAAGTTATTATTCTACTAATTTTACTTATAGCTACAGTCCCTTGAATGAGGACAAATCAAAACCCAAGAATTAATTGGCGGCGCGAAGCGCCGCCAATTAATTCTTGGGTTTTATGTCCTAGTACACTTGGCTACAGCTATAAGATTCAATTACAGCGATTTACGCTCAAACCCAAACCAAGGGAATTTTTGAAAGCGTTGCGAAGCAACGCTTTCAAAAATTCCCTTGGGGTTTGTTTGCTCGATAATTGCTGTAAGAAAAAACGCGGTGCTCAGCACCGCGTTTTTATTGGATGACAATAGATTCAGTACTGAGATTAAAATTGCTCTTAAGCAGCTACTAAGCAATCAGCTACTAAACAATCAGATGCTAAGCAATCAGAATCTTGCCGTTGTTGGTTAGATTGGTTCATAAATGTATCAATATTGGGCAAAACAGCAAACAACTGATCAACTCTGGTAATTTCCAATACAATTCTTACCGATGGTTGGAGAGAACAAAGCAGCAAATTACTCTTTTGTAAATGCATTAATCTGAGAGATGCTAACAGTTTTTGCAGACCTTGACTATCGATAAATTCTACATTCTCCATATCGACAATCAAGACTGGGACTTTTTTATTATTCATCATCACATTGGCGGAAATCCATGATTCAACTTTGCCAAACAGTTCAGATCCTGCAAGATGATCGAATTTACTATTTGTCAATTTGATAGTAAAAGCAGATTCGCTATTTGAACCTTGATGAAAAGATAGCTGATTAACTTTAGTAATTGTATCCATTGTTCTACCTTTTAATTGCTTCGAGAGAGTAATACTCTTGTTTCCGATCGTGTCATCTACTAAAGCAATAAATATGGGTTGATTGACAACACAAACTACTTTCTTGCTTCATGTGCTCAATTATTCCCTTTTTTGCAACTTATGAAATCATTAATAGATATACAAAGGTTAGTAAAAAGAAGTGACAAAGTTATATAAAAGTTATTTTTATCATCTTGCTATAAATTTGGTAAAAACTATGTAGTGGCATATACCAAAAAAGATAAGTAATCGTTATGGGCAATGGGTTGCCGTAGAAAATACCGAGGCTTTTTCTACGGTAAATTCCCAAGGGCTTAGACGATTTCCCCAAAGAGGTCGTAGTGATCGGCAGCGGTAATTTTGACCGAAAACATCGTCCCAAGGGTTGCTTTACCCAGAGGATCGCGTACGTAGACAACTCCATCGACATCGGGAGCAAATCTTGCCGATCGCCCAATTAGTTCGCCTGTATTGGGATTTTCCTGCTCGATCAGTACCTCCACGGTTTTACCAATTTCCAGTTGATTTTTTCGGAAGGAAATTTCCTGCTGGGCAACCATAATGCGATCGCGCCGCTCTTGCTTAACTTCTTCGGCAATCTGGTTTGGCAGATCAAAAGCAAGAGTGCCTTCTTCGGCGGAAAAAGTAAATACACCGACATGATCGAACTCATGACGCTTGACAAATTCGAGTAAATGCTCGAACTGCTCTTCTGTTTCTCCAGGAAATCCCACAATAAAAGTGGTACGGGCAATGGCATCAGGCAGTGATGCTTTGATTTGTTCCATGATTTTGTCATTAACTCGCCCTTGCCAAGGACGGTTCATCGCCCGCAGCACATCAGGATGGGAATGTTGCAAAGGCAGATCGAGGTAAGGAACCACATTAGGGGTAGACTTCATGGCGTTGATTACCTTGGGTGTCAAGCCCGTAGGATAGGCATAATGCATCCGAATCCAAGGTACATCCACTTGACCGAGGGCAGTTAAGAGTTCAGCAAGGCGAGGTTGACCGTAAATATCCAGTCCGTAGTTAGTCGTGATCTGGGAAATGAGAATGATTTCTTTTACGCCTTCGGCAGCTAGGCGATCGCATTCAGCAACAATCGACTCAATCGATCGCGATCGCTGATCGCCACGCAGATGGGGAATGATACAAAAAGCACAGCGATAGTCACAACCCTCGGCAACGCGAACGTAGGCGACAGCCTCATTGGTAGTGCGATAGCGCGGCACGGTGTCATCGGCAATATAAGTAGGAACTTGCGTAATTTCTTTGACCCGTTCGCCCTTTTCTGCCCTCTCAATTACATCGACAATTTTTTGATAGTCACCAGTACCAACGAGAGCCACCGCTTCGGGAATCTCATCCAGTAACTCCTGTTGGAAATGTTGCGCCATGCAACCAGCGATCACAATGCGTTTGCCCATTTCGGCAAGTTCAACCAATGTCCGCACCGATTCGCGCCGAGCATCTTCGATAAAACTACAGGTATTGACAATCACATAATCTGCCAATTCCTCATTGCTATCGACTTGATAACCTGCTTGCACTAGCAAGCCCAGCATATGTTCCGTATCGACGCGGTTCTTTTCACAACCCAAGTGAGAAAATGCGATCGTGGGTTTGACGGGTTGAACCAGATTGACCATATTTGTTAATGACGCGATTTGCGATCGAGCATGAAATTTCCAACATAATAGCTTAACAAATCTTTAGGCAATGCGATCGCTATGATTGAATTTCTGATTCTTCAGGAATAGGTTTTGGTTTTGGTTTCATTCTCTCCGCACAGCTTTTAGAGGTAGCCTGTAATAGTTTGGCGGTTGGTCCCAAGGTAACATCTTGATAAAGGCGATCGTATTCCCGCTGATAATGGGTGGCAACTATATCGCTTTGAATGGCAACTAACACTTCATCATTGGTGTGATTTGCGGCATGAGTCCAATTGTGGGAACCCGTCAAAACTAGATTGCGATCGAGAATAGCGAACTTGTGATGTAGGGTATCGCCTGCAACTAGATTCGGAATCCCCACAGTTTTTAGGGGCTGCTTCCATGCACTGTTTTTCCCTGTTTTGCAATCTTGAGTAGACTGTAAGCCCCACATGTCAAGGGTAGAAGAATAATCGCGGTAGGCAAATTGGGGCTCCACTAAAGTCCGAATCTGCACATTTTGTTGTTGTCGCTCTTCGAGGATTGCCGAAACAAATTCATCAGAATAGACAAATAGAGCCATATCAACCGTTTTCTGCGTTCCTGAGACTGCTGTCGCAATCAATCCATTACTTGTCTGTTCGCGCGGTGTATCTTCTGGATCTGGCGAAAACTTCAGGCGGATCTGCGCTCCATCAACGATCAGATATTCAATTTTACGCGAGGGTTTTTTAATACCAAAGAGGCTGTCAGGTTTGCCTCCTGGTCCATCACCCCACATAGTATTAAATTCCTGTTTAAACTTAGCGGCAAATTCCTTGTTCTCAATACGTAGGAGATTATTGGCATTTCCTCTCGTTTCGGGTTTTGTAAAATCACCGTGGATATCGCTCATCGTGTAATTTGCCGAACCAAATAAAACGACTCGATCATCAATCACCATAAACTTATGGTGCATTAGTCCACTTCCCTTAGAGCCATCCGCCGTGTCATCGAGCCAAGGAACATTGGTTGTCTTGATTAACCTCAAACCATCACGGCGATCCAATTCCTCTTCACTTAAACGACCGTCGTTATTGATATCGGCAAACTTTTGAAATTCTTTATAACGATCGCGATCGCGAGGATTCATTTTCTCGACCTGATCGGCAGTAAACTCGCTCCAAGCCTTACTATAGTTATTCTCTAAAATTAAACGGACATTTACACCACGCAATTTGGCATCCACAATCGCCTTAGCTATATTCGGTAAGCGTAATTCTTGAACAGCAATATCGAGCGTTGTTTTCGCTTTGGTGACATTATCAATTAACACTCTTTCCAGATTGTCGCCAAGTCGTTCGATATTACGGTAGGGATCGGTGTATCGATTAGCTTGATTGTAATTAAAAAATGCTTGAATGTTCGGATGCTGGGGTAAGGCAGGGACTATACCTGACTGGATCTGACAGGATTTAATGGCGATCGCAATTAGTAGCGTTATCCCACAGAGAAAAAACCAATGAACGATTTGACGAGGCAACAGTCGGAATTGATGATATAGCCGAGAATAGGCTAGATAACCCATACAGGCAAGACTTCAAATTTTGCAATTCTAGTCTACAGCCTTAGCAATGAAATCCTATGTTCAATTTAGCGATTTGCATGAAATAGCCATCACCTAGCTAACCTGACGGACTTTGCCCTGATCGACGGCTTGCATGAGGTATTCCAAAGCTTCATAGTCGGGATCGGTAATGTATCCTTGTTCGGAAAGCTCGTGGTTAATCATATTTTCCATCTCAGGGGTGAGTCTTTTAATGAGGAGAGCGCGATTCACTAGGTTTCTGATTACACTCTTGTTATTCATCATCTTTGATCCTTGGGCGTATGTTAGAGATTAGAGCTAGAAAAGTAGATCTTACGAAGGATCGCACCGCGCTTTGACTGATGCCTCATCACTTTTGTAGGACTACTTCTATAGGAATAAGTTTCCTCTGAAATCAAGGATCTGGATGTGACTTGTATCCGTGGTTACAGGTGATTGATATCGAAATTTTAATCAGGCTAAATCTCTAAGATCCTGTGATCTCTATCACAGTTATCCACCCCTTGACCTAGGATATAAACCCCAAGAATTGACTGGCGGCGCTAAGCGCCGCCAGTCAATTCTTGGGGTATTACCAAAAAACGTCAAGTTGCGCCCCTTAGGGGCGAAACTTGACGTTTTTTGGTAATTTTTGCACAAATACTTAATCACCATTAACGGTCTGATTGAAGCGCAATAACTCTAAAGAGCGATCGCCATAGATCGACGCGATAGTTTCTTGACAGCAGGAGATCGCAAACTCATCAAGGTCTTTTGGTTCTACACCAAACATATCGTAAAAGGTATCGGTTGCGACGCGGCAGAATCTCGGTCTTTGGTCGTAAATTTTGCATTGGCGCTGGATATGGTCAAAATTAATACACCAACCATCATGCCCCACCATGCTCAAGTACTGCTGTAGCTCAACTGGGGTTAGGTAATCTGCGAGATCGGGGCGATCGCTAGGAGTGAGGTTACAGCAAGCACCACAGCCGCTAATACATTGCCAAGTTGACATTATTTCTAGTTTTTACTCTATGCAGTTTATTTACCCACTCTTTGACATCTACCCCGCGCTGAAGCGACGGGGATTCCTAAGACTCACGACTTAGGTTTCTGCTTCATAGCACCAGCCTTCCGAGATTTACTCTCTTCAGGTCTTACAGTCGCTCCACAGACTGACACGGCAAGTCCTGCC
>NZ_LIRE01000168.1 GCF_001402795.1 Pseudanabaena sp. 'Roaring Creek' | reverse complement strand
GCGCTTCCACAAACCATTTAGGATTGCTATATACTGGCGATCGCTTATGATGGCGATCGCTAAAGCCATCTCCATCGGTTTTTTGAGTTTTTATGTGCTCAAAGCATATAAAAACCTCTATACTTCAACGCTTTGGAAATAATTAGGAACAACGATGATTAAACTCTATGGTGGCGCGAGAAGTCGGGCTGCAATTATTAAATGGTATCTAGAAGAATTGGAAACTCCCTTTGAGTTTCAATTGCTGGATCTAAAAGGAGGTGAGCATTTACAGCCTGAATTTTTAGCCATTAACCCCTTTGGGAAGGTTCCCGCCATTGATGATGACGGCTTAATCGTTTGGGAGTCGGGTGCGATTTTGCTCTATCTCGCTGACAAGTACGCTCAATTACCCACAATCCAAGATCGAGCGATCTCTGCCCAATGGATATTATTTGCCAATTCCACCCTTGGTACTGGGCTTTTTAGTGCTGAAACCCGCGAGAAGGAAACACCAAGGTTACTCGGTGGATTAAACAAAGTTCTCGAAAAACAACCCTATCTTACTGGCGATAGCTTTACGGTATCGGATGTGGCGGTGGGCACAATTCTCGGCTATGCGATTTTGATGCTGCAACTGTCCTACGCCGACTATCCCGCGATCGATGCTTATGTAAAACGCCTAAGCGATCGTCCCGCTTACAAAAACAATATCTTAGCTATCAAATAAATAACGTCAGTTCGGGTTAAGCTGGCAAATTTTAAAAGTCCAAAAGTAAAAGCCTTGCGTAGCAAGGCTTTTACTTTTGGACTTTGAGAAAGGGTTTGCGTAGCAAACCCTTTCTCAAAGCTCGTTTCAAATTATCCCGAACTTGGGAATTGGTATAAGGGGTATTTTGAGCAAAATTTGCATTGTCCTAGGACTCACCTTGATTTGAATCAGACCCATCAGACCCAAAAATTTTGTTCTTCTAAGTGACAAAAACAAGTATAAATAGTGGCAAAAATAAGTACAAATAGTGGCAAAAATAAGTGCAAATCGTGGCAAAAACAGGTATAAGTACAGTTGGAATGTAGCATAAATCCGAGAAGCTATGATGCAGCATCATTTGGGCATAAATTTGGGACATGAACGTTCCGTAGCGATCGTTCGAGATGGCGAGATCGTGGTGGCAATCGAGCAAGAGCGTCTGGATCGCCAAAAATACAGTATTGGGTATATGCTTCAGTCGGTTGGAGTAGCTTCTCAGATGCAATTGCCTTGGGAATCAATACGTTACTGTCTTGACAGTTGTGGCATAGCGATCGCTGATATTGCATCGATTACCGCAAATATGCCTGGCGTTGACTTTGCCCCTGATATCGCTCGCAGGGTATTCCCTAAAGATGTGGCTGACAAGGTTATTGCTCTACCCAGTCATCACCTCGCCCACGCTTACTCAGCGTTTTGGCCATCGGGATTTGACGAAGCGGTAGTACTAGCGGTAGATGCTACAGGTAGCACAGGTGCAGACCATCGTACGGAGTCCTATACCCTATACGAAGGTCGCGGTCATACTTTAACCACCCTACATAGTGAAACCGTAGCATCCCATCTAGCAGGGATCTCCACCCTTGGCTTTATTTATGAATACATTACCCGCAAAGCTGGGTTTGTGACCAAGATGGGGAATACACAGATTAGCCATGCCGAAGCTGGGAAACTGATGGGGCTAGCGCCCTTTGGCGGACAACAATCCCAATGGAATCGATGGATTCATCCTGTGGAAGGTTCCTATGCTTTATCCATCTCTCCCTACGATATCTTTTTGGAAGTAGCGGCTTTAGAGAAACGTTACGATACGGGTACAGGTAAGCCTTACCTCCGTCCGTATTTGGTTGATTTGGCATACAAGGTACAGCAGGAATTGGAACAAGCATTGCTGCATATTGTCGATTTGGCATTAAAGCAAACGGGATTGCGGAAGCTTTGTATTGCTGGTGGTGTCGGCTTGAACTCCGTTGCCAACTATCAGCTTTTACATCACCTCCAACTAGAGGACATCTTCATCTTTCCTGCGGCTGGGGACAGTGGTATTGCCGCAGGAGCTGCACTTTGGGCTTATGCTACGAATGGAGGCAACAAACGTCCAAAATTAACTAAAGCCACTTTGGGTCATGCCTATAGCGATCGCCAAATCAATCGGGATCTGCAAAAGTTTGAGGCAGATGTTACAGTTGTGGAACTTTCCGATGACGCAATGGTCGATCGCACCGCGCAAGCCCTAGCCCAAGGGTATATTGTCGCCCGCTTTGAAGGTGGTTCGGAATATGGACCACGCGCTTTAGGACATCGCTCGATCTTGGCCGATCCATCCTTTGAGCGAATGCAGGATATCTTGAATGTTCGCGTCAAATTTCGGGAAGCGTTTCGACCTTTTGCACCAGTCATTCCCTTAGAGGATGTATCGCAGGTATTTGAGATGTCAGTAGGTGCTCCATTTATGCTGGTTGTGCCACCGATTCGACCAGAGATGCGCGACAAAATCCCCGCAGTCACCCATGTGGATGGTACTGGTCGAGTCCAAACTGTTACGGAAGCGGATAACGCCTACTTCTATAGGATTTGTCGGAAATTAGTTGAATTGCGTCAAGGGCTTCCCGTATTACTTAATACGAGCTTTAATATGGCGGGGCAACCCATAGTAGAGACTCCGTTAGAAGCAATTCAAACTTTTTTGGAAACAGATATTGACTATTTAGCCCTCGAGAATTTTTGGATTGCTAAGCGTCATGTCAAGGTGCAAAATTACGCAGAACATCTGGAAAAAGTCAAGCCTAGCGCCATTCCCTGTGGTTTACCCGCCGAACAGCCCTCTGTTTTAGACTTGATGGCTCAGCTCGATCGCGCTATGTTCTGGGGCGACATGACCGATTGTCCTTGGACTGAGGCAGAGTTGCAGACCCTATCTAGTCTGGGCGCACGTTATAAAGAAACCAGTATTTTGTTCCCCGACTCGCCCTTCGAGCGCCCATTAAAAACACAGCTTTCCGAGCATGTGGTATTGATATTAGATCCGCTCGGACAGTCTTTTCTTGCCGATCTATCTAAGTTGTCACAGGCGAAAAAATCCAATTTATCAACGTATACATTGCCACAAACTAAATTGCTACTAGCATTGCTAGATCGGTCTGAAGGATGGCAGGAGAGACTGCGGATTGCTCAGCGCTTGACGCATCGAGAGTTAGAGGGGCAATTGCATTGGGCGATGGAGCAACTTAGTCAGTATAACTTGCAACCCGAACTTGGCGATCGCCCGATGCTTCCCACGGAGTCTCCATCGGACTCAAATCTATTACCTCTTTTACCATCCGAGCCCGATCGCATCTTTGCCCCCTTTGCTGATGCAAATTTCTCATTGCGGAATTCTCTTAGCCAATTCCACAATCTATTGCGAAAATCCGATTATAGGGTGGAATTAATCTGCGATCGCTTAGGCATTGATGCACTCCAAGCGCTAGAGATCACCCATTTCCACTACTACGATCGCTACAAACTAGCCCATACCGATCTCGATAATTTAATCCGACTTTTCTTGCTGCGAGTTGCCTTGCCTGAAAGATCTTTACTGGAACTTTTTGGCATTAATTTGTTTGCAATTTTAAAGGAGCTAGGGCTGCTAATTCCTCGCAATGATCGGTGGGCTTCTCGAATCGATCTATTCTGCATTGAAGGGCTCTATCTGGCAACTGACCATCGCTATATGCTCTTGGATGAGGATAAGATTAGTGAGAACCCTGTAATGTATATCGGCTCAGACAGTGCAGGACTAGTCTATACAGCCCCCCAATATGCAGCGGAGCAGGTACTCGATCTTTGCAGTGGTAGTGGTATTCAAGGACTCGTGGCAAGTCGTTACGCTCGGCAAGTTACAGCTATCGATATCAATCCTCGCGCTATTCGATTTGCTAGGTTCAATGCTCAGCTCAATGGTATCGACAATATCAGTTTTCATGAAGGCAGCCTGTACGAACCCGTGCGAGGTCGTCGCTTCGATACAATTCTTGCCAATCCACCGTTCGTTCCCAGTCCGAATAAAAATCTCGGCTTCCGTGATGGGGGCGAAACAGGGGAAGAAATTTTGGTGCAGATCGTTAACGGCAGTGCCGCCCATCTTACCGAGAGCGGTCGATTATTTATCGTCTCGGATTTGGTGAATGCCAAGAACTATCAATCCAAGCTTACCGATTGGTGGCGGGGGGGAGCTACTCATCAGCTCGTCCTTTGTACTGCCGATCGCGATGAGATCCTATTCTCAATTCCCCACAGTCATGCTCCCTTCGGACAAACACTGGAGCATTACAATCAAGAACTGGAGAAATGGTTGCAGAATTTTCAGCAAGCAAATTTAACGGCTGTAAATTTTGGTTATATCTTCATCAGTTGTCTGCCTGCATCGCAAACTAGTTCTTACTATTGCCGTACAATCCATAACCCAACCACTGTAATCCACCAGCAAGTGTTGGCGTATTTCCAACAACAAACATGGTTGCAGTCATCAGAGCGTGGTAATTATTTTCTATCACTTGCCTCTGATTTGCGTTTCCGAGTAGAGGAAGATTTAGATGGTAGAGATCGTAAAATCGAGCTATTTTCCCCTGTAAATCCCTACTTTACTACCTATCAAATTAATGAAGAAGTTTGGCATCTATTACAAACAATTCATCGCATCCAGCCCCAGTGGAACGCTTTTGTGATTCCATTTAATGCAGGGTTAATCGAAGATTTAATTTGCAAAGGTATTCTCCATTTAAGCCCCGAACGCTTGACTGTAAAACCTGATCGGAAATCTGAAACCCCATTACCCAAAACTCAAAATATGACAATTACGGAGCTAAGTACCAAAACCACACCAACTTGTCTTTCTTCCTATCTATAATACCAAAACACAAAATGGCGTAGCCATTTTGTGTTTTGGTATAAAGCCCAAGAGATGAGTGGCGGCGCGAAGCGCCGCCACTCATCTCTTGGGCTTTATAAACCAACTAAATTATCGCGATGGATTACGGTCTCTTCCCCATCAAACCCTAGTAACTTGGGAATATCTTCCGATTGGGAACCGAGAATGCGCAGAATATCATGACTACTGTAATTAGAAATCCCTCTAGCGATTTCCTTGCCTTCGCGATCGCATAGACTTACCGAATCGTTTGCTTCAAACTTGCCTTCCACTCGAATAATGCCCGCAGGCAAAAGCGATCGCCCTTTGAGGATCACCGCCTTGACTGCGCCATCATCTAGAAATAACTTGCCTAAAGGAACCATTCCATAGGCAATCCACCGCTTACGGGCATTGACTGTCTTGGGTTGAGCCGCAAATTGCGTACCAAAGTTCTCTCCATGCAAAATTGCCGACAAGCGATCGGGAAAAGCTCCTCTGGTAATGACCGTACGTACTCCCGCTGCCGAGGCAATTCTTGCCGCATCCAGTTTCGTCGTCATGCCACCCGTTCCCCATTGTGTCCCGCCCCCTTGAGCCCCTAAAGCCTGCTTCTCGCCGATCGCTTGTCTGAGGTCTTGCAGTTCGGAATGCTCGACAAATTCAATGGGCTGAGCATCGGGATTTTGGCGGGGGTCGTCGGAATAAAGGCGATCGACATCGGTGAGGAGAAATAGCCAATCAGCCTCAACCAAACTCGCCACCAGCGCTGAGAGCGTATCGTTATCGCCAAACTTTAATTCATCCACCGCAACCGTATCATTTTCATTGACGATCGGTACTACACCCATGGCCAGCAACTCATGGAAAGTAGCATGGACATTCATATAATGCTGGCGCTGGATCAAATTTCCCCTTGTTAATAGCACCTGTGCGACGGGTTGCTGCAATGAACCAAAAAAGTCATCATAAATCCTCATTAAGCGTCCCTGTCCTACCGCCGCCACCGCTTGCTTTTTCGAGATTTTGCGGGGACGTTGCTTAAGCCCTAGCCTGCCGCAGCCAATCCCCACCGCCCCCGAAGATACTAAAATCACGCTATGTCCTTCCCGTCGCAGATGGACGATCGCTTCCACTAATTTCGCGATCGTTGCGAGCTGTAAATCCCCCGATTCAGGATGACTGAGACTAGATGTACCAATTTTGATCACGACGATTTGAGGTTGGATCTGTGGTTGGATTTGTGACTGAAGCGGCGGTTGCATTTACTTTGAATCGCTATAGAAAAGATTGGTTCTGTAAACGAATCCTTTATCATATCACTCAGGTCACCACTCATAAGTCACTTGAAACCTCAAGAATTAACGGGCGGCGCTTTGCGCCGCCCGTTAATTCTTGAGGTTTATAG
>NZ_LIRE01000017.1 GCF_001402795.1 Pseudanabaena sp. 'Roaring Creek' | reverse complement strand
TGATTGGCGGCGCGAAGCGCCGCCAATCATCTTTTGGGGGGTGGCTATGACTGTAAAAAATCGAGGAGACGATGGGCAAGTTCGAGCTTAGAACAAAGGGGCGTAGATTGCCTATGCCCATCTTTATGGATGAAAGTAGCTTGATTGGTATCCGTACCAAAGCCAGTTTGCAAACTATTCACCGCATTAGCGGCGATCGCATCTAAACCTTTGCGCTCTAATTTTTCTTTTGCCGCAGCAACGACTTCTTCTTCATTGCCAGTTTGGGCGGCAAAGCCTACTAATATTTGGTCAAGACGTTTGCGGCTGGCGAGATCCGCCACGATATCGGGAATATATTCGAGTTGTAGATTTAAAGGTAATTCGGATTTTGGTAATTTGCGATCGCTGTTTAGTTGCGAACGTACATCGCCAACTGCCGCCGCCGCAATGGTTATATCGGCATGGGGAAATTCTTCCAGCATGGCTCGATGCATTTCTGCGGAAGTGCGGGTCACTATCACCGATGGTGGTACTTCGCCCATCGGGAGCGCAGAACTGGCAGTACTTACGAGAGTAACTTTTGCGCCACGGTGAATGGCGGCTTTTGCGATCGCTATTCCTTGTTTCCCCGTGGACGGATTGCCGATAAATCGCACGGGATCGATAAATTCGCGGGTTCCACCAGCACTCACCAAAATATGCTTGCCCTTAAGATCTTGTTTTCCCCCCGTAAAAAGAAAGGATTCAATATACTCGAGAATTATTTCTGGTTCCGCCATTCTGCCCGTACCTACGGCATCGCAGGCGAGAATGCCATCGGTTGGCGCGATCGCTGTATAGCGAGAATCCTGTAAGACTTTGCGCCAATTTTCCTGCACTGAGGCTTGCAACCACATGGTTGTATTCATCGCGGGTGCAAAGAGCATTGGACAGTTAGAAGCTAGCACCGTATTAGTAAGTAAGTTGTCCGCCATGCCATAGGCTAGTTTGGCTAGGGTATTTGCCGTCACAGGTGCTAGCAAAAATACATCCGCCCATTCTGCTAACTCAATGTGTAATGGTCTTCCATTACTCGGTTGCCAAAAATCAGCATCGGTAAAGGCGGGTTGGCGAGAGAGGGTGGCAAAGGTCAGAGGTGTAACAAATTCCGCAGCAGAGCGTGTCAGAATTACCCGCACTTCAATTCCGCGTTTGGCTAGGCTCGAAACTACTTCGCAAACTTTATAAGCAGCAATACCTCCAGAAATCCCAATTAGTAAGTGATTCATGACAATCTAAGGGGCAACATAACCTTGAATATTCTCAGGGCGGAGAGGACGCATGAGTTGATTGGCTCGGACTACCTCTTGATCGGTGCCTTGGACGACGATTAAATATTTACCCTCATCGAGACGATTGCGAAGGGGAACCGAATCGCTACTGGTTGCCACGCCAACTCCACCGCCGACAAAGAGACTTCCCATTGCGCCCCCAAATGCTCCTAACAAACCACCGATCGCGTGATTGCCGATGCTCCCAGCCCAAGCGAAGGTATGCAGGTCAGTAACAAGACTAAAGCCAATGCCAGCAAAAAAGCCAAATGGAACTAACCAATAGGACATCAGATAAGCTTGTTTGCGTCCTTGCACTAGGGGATCGATAAAGCCAAATTCCTCAGCGCTTTTATAGCCCTTACCTAAAATTGAAATTGCGTGCATGGGGAAGTTGGCTGATTCGAGTCGCGTATAGACTTCCTCCGCCTTCATGCGATCGCTCCAAACACTGACTAAATAGTTCATATACTTAATAAATCAAAAAATAAATCAAAAAAATATAGCTATCGCCAAGTGTATCAGGACATAAAACCAAAAAGAGGAATGCGGCGCTTCGCGCCGCATTCCTCTTTTTGGTTCGGGCGATCTGGCTAAATATTTGCGAGTTTTAAAATCCTTTGCCAATGATCCTCAGATACGGGCACGACGGATAAACGGCTAATCCGAATCAGATCGAAACCTTCAAACTCAGGATCTTGTTTGATTTGAGCGAGAGTCACGGGCTGAGGTAGCGATCGCACTGCCTTCACATCAACGACCGCCCGCTTCGGATCTTCTAGTTTCGGATCGGCATAGGGTAAGGAGATTACTTCCGCAATCCCCATAGCACGACGTTCATCTCCCGTGTGATAAATCAAGGCTAAATCCTTAGGTTGCATAGTCCGAATATGTTTCAATGCCAAATTATTATTTACTCCATCCCATATCGTTTGGCGATCGCGTTCGAGATCGGCATAAGAATAAACATCGGGTTCACTTTTAAGCAGCCAGTAAGCCATTATGCAGATCCTGAAACTCCTAACTCATTATAAGTACATCAAGCCCTAGCGAAATATATAGCGATCGCCAAATGTGCTAGGTCATAAATCCCAAGAATTGACTGGCGGCGCGAAGCGCCGCCAGTCAAT
>NZ_LIRE01000167.1 GCF_001402795.1 Pseudanabaena sp. 'Roaring Creek' | reverse complement strand
GGGTGGGAGGTGTCGTAGGTTGTGGGGCTTGAGCGACCGTACTCGACTGGGGAGCAGTTTGGGCTAAGGCAGGAGGGGTTGTTGACTGTGGGGTCGGGGCTTGAGCAATCTCTTGCTTTGCAGGACTCGCCTTTGCCAGCAAAGGATTTGTCAGTAACGTGCTGGATGCGGCAATGGCTGTGAATACGAGCAAGTTTATACGCATAAAGTCTTCCAAACACCTACAGAATATTTAAACAGAATACTTAACAGGAAACTATTGACGAACAGAGATAAACAGAAAGTTTCTGAGAATAGTAATAAATTACTATAACTTTCAACACCGACATATAGCTAGCAGTAATTTGCTAAAACTGAATTTTATTGTTTTATGTTGTCTGCGATCGCCAGAAACAAAAAATTCATGCAGGATCCCTGCATGAATCCTGCCAAACCGAACGTGGATGGCTCTTCATTAATCATGGTGATTCATGGTGATTCATGGTCATTTATGATCATTCATGGTCTTAGACGATCGTCGCTAATACTCTTTTCATGACCTCTTGGTATGCCTCAGCAACATTACCGAGATCCTGCCGAAAACGATCTTTATCCATAATCCGCTCGGTAGGATCGGCGATCGCTTTATCCCAAAGGCGACAGGTATCAGGACTAATCTCATCGGCTAGCAATAACTGCCCTTTGCGATCGACACCAATTTCCACTTTAAAATCGACGAGGAGCAAATTGCAGCGATCAAAAAATGTTTGCAGATGTTTGTTAATATTTAGGGCAAGTTCCTTGAGCTGGACAACCTGCTCGGGCGTAGCAAGATCGAGCATGGCAACATGGGCATCGGTGATTAAGGGATCGCCAAGGTCATCATTTTTGTAGAAAAATTCAACTAACGGAGTCTTGAGTGCTTGCCCTGGTTGCAAACCGAGCCGCTTACAGATACTGCCTGCGGCGATATTGCGAACGACGACCTCAATGGGTAATATCTTGACCGCAGCAACCTGCATCTCATTGGGGGAAACTTGCTGGATAAAGTGGGTCGCAATGCCTTGAGTTTCTAAATACTGAAAAATGTGAGAAGCGATCGCACAGTTCATTTCCCCCTTGTTGGCGATCGTGCCTTTTTTTAAAGCGTTGAAAGCGGTTGCATCGTCTTTGTATCGAGACAACAAAATATGAGGATCGTCTGTTGTAAACAGAATTTTGGCTTTGCCTTCGTAGAGCTTGTTTCCACTCATGGATATATTGCGATATTAATTTCTCAAGTATTCTATCGCAATTTAAAACCAATAAAGACTATAGGCTTGTAGGACAAACGATCGTGGCTTTATACTTTTTTAATGACTTAATTTGATGACTTAAACAACTGAAGTAACTGAGAGATAATTGGCAACGAATGGCGAACTGAATTTTAATTAACAGTCATAGAGTATGGCAACTTTGTAGAAAGCAATCTAAATCGAATTCAAATCAGAGAAGATAGCAATTTCACACCATTTGTCTGAACCACAGACACGATTTCATCTCATCAAATAATGGGATTGCTTACCGCAATCTTTTTTGTCATTGAAGCAAATATTTGTTTCCGACCTATAGATATATTCAATTTCCTCTTGAGACAAGACAAGTTCCAAATAAAGTTCTCCTAACCAGTCGCGAATTTTACTTAGCCTAAAAAATAGGTAGAGTTGTCGTTCGGTTAACATTGTTTGTGTTTTCTCAATCTGCACAGGAGTCATTAGCTTATCCCTCCCTTAATTTATCTATATATTGTGCATTGAGGAAAGAAATTACTATGTGATGATATAGGCTCAAATTTAGAGATCCTTGTCTCAACAATTAAGCGATCGCGATCACAAACCCCCTGCCAACAAATTGCTATAAACTGTGTATTAGTGTGTTTCAGCTATAACAAATATTTTTTTAACTTAGATCACAAAAATCCATAAAAAATAGGATTGCCAACCCCTAGAGTAAGTTTACCGAAAATATATAGTTAGAGCTATGTAATTTTTTATTATTTGTCTTTTCAACAACAATTTTCCTGCACTACTTATCAGATGATTTGAGTCTATAGCAGTCCCATTTCATTTGCGAGAAAACTAGGACTTTGGCTTCTATCAGACAAATTATCCTAATAGCTAAACGAATTCGAAGCTTCTCACAAATCATTTAGAGTTGCTATATCTTGATACTATTGATTAGCGATTTGACTAGTATTCTCAAAATAGTATTTGTTTAATAGACTGAATTATGTAGCTTTTAGGTGCTATTTATTCCAAGAAAATATGCTTAAAGCCGTATTCATGTATAACTTATGTATAACTTACGTATAACTTTGATGATTGTCTTTTTGTCAAATTTTAGTGATTATATTAAGTATTAATTTGTTGGTCTCCCTGTTCAAAGAACCTTAATAAGTTGAAGACATGATGGTAATTCAAAAGGAAATTCTAATGTTTCAGTGTTTGACTTACCTCTTCCAACACTTTCCAAAGGTTGTTTGAAATCCACTTTCTGAGTACAAAGCTATGGCGACATCTAGAGCATTGGAATTGAAAACATCTTCTTCCTCTTCCGATATTAAAGACAATAATTCAGCATTAACTGACCAAGGATATCAATCAGGATGCCAATCAGAGAGTGATTCTCCCAAAACATTGGTGTCCTTATTGGTTCCAGCCTACAATGAATCTTCCATCATTGAAAAAAACTTGGGAATCCTTTGTAAGTATATGCAATCCCTAGAGAATAAATTTCAATGGGAGATGGTAATCGTTAACGATGGAAGTAGAGATGATACCTACGCCAAGGCTTTAGAGTTTGCAAAAAATCGCGAAAACGTTTTGGTTTTACATCATCGCATAAATCATGGGTTGGGTCAGGCTTTGAGGTATGGTTTCAAAAACTGCCAAGGCGACTACATTGTTGTTGTCGATTTAGATTTAAGTTACTCTGCCGACCATATTGGCGATCTGTTAGATCGGATTGTCAAGACTCAAGCCAGAATCGTTGTGGCATCTCCCTATATGCGTGGTGGTTCTATCTCTAATGTTCCTTGGTTACGAAAAACTCTCAGTATTTGGGCAAACCGATTTCTCTCTTTTACCGATAAACGCAGTCTCGCAACCCTAACAGGAATGGTTAGGGTATACGATGCTCAGTTTCTCAAAAGACTTAATCTAAGATCGAAGGGAATGGAGATAAATCCTGAGATCATACATAAAGCAAGACTGTTAGGGGTGAGAGTTGAAGAAATCCCTGCCCATCTTTGTTGGCTCCCTCAAAAAACACAGGAAGTTAAGCGAGTTTCGAGCATGAAGATCGCTAAGCAAACCACGGCTGTTTTAGTTTCTGGCTTTTTGTTTAGACCCGTAATCTTCTTTTTGATTCCCAGTCTGATCCTGTTTTTGCTATCTGCCTATGCCGACTTTTATGCAATGTTGCGCTCTTGGCATAACTATCAACAGTTGGCATTGTCTCAGCAATTTCCAGATTTTACTGATGCGATCGCCATGGCATATAGTCAAGCCCCACATACTTTCTTTATTGGCGGTATAACTTTGATCTTGGCTATTCAACTATTTAGCTTGGGAGTTTTATCGATGCAAAGCAAGAATTACTTTGAAGAGATTTTTTATCTCGGTACAGCTATTTATGAAAACAATAGCAGTATCAAGGATGAATCTTGAAGAAGGTGATGCGGCATTATTTTGTCGATATTTCTATTAATTAAAGGAAGCAATTTGTATCCTTTAAGTCTTTATATTCTATAAGTAAATAGTATTTTTAAAAAAGTACTATTTGAGTCTTATGAATTAATGCATTGGATATATTGCCACCTAGAAAACAATAAATGCAATGAATCAAAAAAAGTTAAATTATTTTAGAGACTTATCCTAATTTCAATGAAGTGTTGACTCACTTCATTGAAATTAAAAGTAATCCTAGTAAGGCTTTAAGACCCCAAGATTGGTGTTGACTTTTAACGAAGAATAAAAACAAAGAAATTAAAGGATATTATGATTGAATCTACATCAACACTTACACCAACATTTACAAAGTTAATACAATTGCCTTCCGATCAAGATGCATCTGGGCGGACTCTAGGCGAAGAAGAGATTAAATTGTTATCCGAAGCGATTCGCAGTGGTACTCTCACCAGCACAAAAGGAAGTTTTGTCAAAGCCCTTGAAAATCAGTTTGCAGAAATGATTGGTGTTAAATATGCCTATGCCTGTTCTTCAGGATCGGGAGCCATTCACACTGCTATTTCGGCGATCGATCCCGAACCTGGTGATGAGATTATCACCACTTCCATTACTGATATGGGTGCTTTGACTCCGATTCTCTACCAAGGCGCTATTCCTGTATTTGCTGATGTGGATCCGAGAACTTGGAATGTCACTGCGGAATCAATTGAAGCTTGTTTGAGCGATCGCACTAAAGCGATTATTGTCACCCATTTATTTGGCAATCCCTGCAATATGACTGAGATTGTCCAACTCGCCGAATCTCGCGGTATTCCCATCATTGAGGATTGCGCCCAGTCATTTTTAGCCGAGCACAATGGCAAAAAAGTTGGAGCGATCGGTTCTATTGGTTGTTTTAGTTTGCAGCAGGGCAAACATATTACAACGGGAGAAGGCGGCATCGTCACGACCAATGACGATGCTTTTGCAAGGCGAATGTTTCTATTTGTCAACAAAGCTTGGGGCTACGGCGATCCCCAACCCGATCATTATTTTCTCGCACTCAATGGAAGGATGTGTGAGTTGCAAGGAGCGGTTGCAGTTGCCCAACTTGATAAACTTGAGGGGATCGTCAAAAATCGTCAGGATGCGGCAAGTAAATTAACTGGCAAGCTACAGGGATTGAATGGAATTTCTACACCGCAAATTGATGCCAGAAATACTCATGTCTATTGGAAATATTGCTTGAGCGTAGATAGCAGTAAAATTGTTGATGGCGCTGTAGGATTGGCAAAGAATTTAAAAACCAAGGGTATTTTCTCTGCCCCCCGCTATATTCAAAAGCCTGCATTTATGTGCGAGATTTTCCAGAAACAACGTACATTTGGTAATTCGCGCTTTCCCTTTACTCTGGCGAGCCCTGAGGCCGTAGATTACAATGCGGCAAAATTTACTGGTACCTATGCTGGTTTAGAGGCTGTATTGGTATTGCCTTGGAACGAACGTTATACCGATGAACATATTGATTATATTGCTGATGCTATTCATGAAGCAGTCAAGCAACTCAGTTACTAACTCTTAAATTAATTAAACTTAAATTAATTAAAAGCTAAATCTAAGTATCTAGGAGTATCTAGGCGCAATTAAATACAAAACCCTAAAAGCTGTAGCGCACGCTGCGCTTGCGCTACAGCTTTTGA
>NZ_LIRE01000698.1 GCF_001402795.1 Pseudanabaena sp. 'Roaring Creek' | reverse complement strand
TATAGATAATTCAAATAAAAACTACAGCTTCGACTTCGCTCAGCTAGCTTACACCGAGGGCTGAGCGAAGTCGAAGCCCGTCTACAAGTTATTTAAAACGACTATAAAGCCCAAAATATTGTTGCTGCACGGAGCGCAGCAACAATATTTTGGGCTTTATGTCCTATATTCCTTCCCAGTAGATTAGTACATCAAACCGAAGAAAAGAAGGTTGGCATTTCGCGCCAACCTTCTCTTCTTCGGTTTTGATTTTGTCCTAATGCGAGTGGTGACAGCGATCGCAACGTAAGATTTGTTTAGGACATCAAAGAACAAAGAATGAGTGATGGTGCGAAGCACCATCACTCATTCTTTGTTCTTTGATTTATTCTAGTTATCTTTTTTGTTGATAACCCACTTTAAAGATTCTTTATAGATCTATTGGAAAGATCCATTAGTCTATTTAGCAGCACCTTGAGCTTCAAGAAGCTGTTGCTTTAATCGTTCTAGATCTTGAGCCCATCTTGGATCGGGCTGGTGAGCTTCAGAAGATGTACTAGAACTAGATACATTTCCAGAAGCTTTTTTGTTGTTATTATTGCGTTTCTTCCGTTTTGCCGCGGCTTTAATTGGCGCAGCAACCGTACTCGTTGTTACTGAGGATTCACTCTCTGAATTGACGGAATCATCAGAACCTTCTTCCAAATCAGAACCATCTTCGGCTTTGCCCTTAGTGCGAGGCAAAGCTTTTTCTAGCTTCAAGACAGCACCGTTGAAATCATAACCATTGAATTTCTCAATTACTGTATCGGCAACTTCATCAGAGCCGACGGTCACAAATCCAAAACCACGGCATTTGCCTGTTTTGCGATCGGTTATAACTTTCAACGATACTGAATCACCTGATTCATTGAAAATTTTTTCTAGAGCTTGGCGATCTAATTCTGCTGGCAAGTTGCCAACATAAAGGCGAATGGACATGATAATAGAAAACCTCTACGCTATGAAATCTTCAGCAGGTGACTAGAGCAGCCGCTACAAAAAACTTGTTTAAAAAACTTGTTTGCTACTTATTAGCTTAAATTGGAGCTATTGATTAGGTGCTACCTGCGATTAATCAAATTAATACGACACTCTTGTGCCATGTATCAACATAACATACAAAATGCGCGTACTCAAAAATAAAATGTAATGAAAGTATCAAAATTTAATCGAGCCATAAAACTGAATATATAATGAAATATACTAATAGGCTGACTATGGTGATTCTGATTCCGATTAGCTTTTCAGCATATTTGGCATAAAATTGTTAAGTTATGAGATTTTTATAATTTATTGCTTGACTAATAAAATTTGACTAATGTAATATCCACCTGCATAAATCTACATAAAATTTATATGGAAATTTTTGGGATTGTGCTAATCAGCTACTGTTTATGGATTTCTCAGGCTCTTAATGATTCCCAAAAGAAACAAGAGCAGGAAATTGAGAAAAAGATTAAAGAAAAGCTCAAAAACGATCAATACGTGAATGTTCGGATCATTGAGAAACCCTAGTTTTATAGAAATAGAGGTTCATTACTCTACCTGTGATGAGGACATGAACCTCTATTGCTGACTTGTTCTGGCTTGCCTGAAAAGCACTAAGTAGCTGTTGCAATTAAAAATCTGAAGTAGAACCTGAGGTGCACCCTTAGCACATGCCTCAGGTTTTGTTTTTTTGTATGTGGTTTTTTATTAATCCTATTGAAACTTATACCAAACCACAAAATGACGTAGCCATTTTGTGGTTTAAAAACCCTTGCTGGGTTTGGGTTTTAATCCCCGCCCCACTTTTGGGGATTGGTATTACCATCTGTCTTCAATGTTATTAATGAAGAGAATGGCGGCGCTTCGCGCCGCCATTCTCTTCTTGGAATTTGGTTTTTCAAGCTCCTAAAAGAGCGCGATCTTTGGGCGCACTCTTCCAAGAACCAATGAGGATCGCTATAGTTTAGGTAGTCCAAGATGGAAGAATTTTTAAGTCTGGGGTAAAAATTGTGAAGCAAAATCTACAAGCAATTGGTGGTGAACTAAAAAACCAAGTGAAAATCTTGGCAACCTTGGTATCGGTCTTTTGGATTGTTTTTATCTTAAATGAATTAATCTTTTCTCGCCGCCTTAATGCCTTTGGGATTCTCCCTCACAGTTTCATCGGCTTGCGCGGAATTTTATTTGCCCCATTTCTCCATGCAAACTTTTATCACATTGCGGCAAACACGGTTCCTTTTATTGTTTTAGGCTGGATGGTGATGCTACGAAACACTAAAGACTTTTACTTTGTGTCTTTTATGTCGGCTTTGGTTGGTGGTTTAGGCACTTGGTTAGTTGGCAGGGCTGACTCTGTCCATATTGGTGTAAGTAGTGTGATTTTTGGCTACTTTGGCTATCTTTTATTTCGCGGCTATTTTGAGAGAAGTTTTGTAGCGATCGCTATTTCAATTACGATCGCCATTACCTACGGCGGTTTAATCTGGGGTGTATTGCCCACAAATGCCTATATTTCTTGGGAAGGACATTTGTTTGGTTTTATAGGCGGAATTATCGCCGCAAAGTTATTGTCCCCTAGTAAAGTTGCCCAATAAAAGAGAGGCGGCGCAATGCGCCGCCTCTCTTTTATTAGTTACTAGTTATTAGTTTATTAAATTTTAAGCTACGCTCTTAATCGCTTCGAGCAAACTGCGCGTGCAGGCTCCTTTATCGCAAAAAGCGTCAATAATCGCCCCATTGGAGATAGCCTGAGCTTTGCCCCCATCAGCGGCTGAATAGGCGACAATCTTAATATGAGGATACTCAGTTTTGATGGCGCTTGAAGCTGACCAACCGTCCATTACAGGCATATGTAAATCCATGATCACCACATCAGGCTTGTACTTGTGTACTTTGGAGATCGCTTCTTTGCCATTGTTCGCCACTTCAACCGATCCAATGCAGGATTGTAGGGAAAGTGCTAGTTGTAAAGTACATCTGGTTAGTTCGTGGTCATCCACCACCAAAACGCGCAAAGTTTTTGTAGAAGATGTCATGGTAGGTTCGGTAAGAAGATCTTGACAATTATTCTTTTATGTAATTTAAGATACCTCTTTTTCTGTTACAAAGCTTCTACCACAGGGACTAATCGTAACTATTCATAAAGAAGAGGTAGCGTAATGTTCTACCGCTTCTCGTTCGGATATATAACTACCGTCACTTGACTTAGGACAAATCAAACCCCAAGAATTGACTGGCGGCGCGAAGCGCCGCCAGTCAATTCTTGGGGTTTATGTCCTAGTACAATTGGCGACAGCTATACCAAATAGCCATTTTGAGCTTTGGTATAACACACGTAGCTTAACCGCGCCATTTTACCTTGGGTAAAATTTGCTTCTGGTCGATGCGATCGCTATATCTGACTGCAAAATTGAGTAATGAATCGAGTAGGGCATCGGAGAGAAAGTGAGGTTGTAAACCAAGATCTAGCAGATTGGTGTTTTTAGCATTGAAGTAATGCTCTTCTAGCTCCACACGGGGATTATCGATATTTTGCACTTCGACCTTGATCCCGAGAGTCTGCCCCGCCTTCTGTACCATGTAGGCAAGGTCGCGGATCGAGAACAGCTCGGTAAATTGGTTGAAGACGCGCATTTTGCCAGATTCTGCTGGGGTGGCGATCGCCAGTTCAATACAGCGCACCGTGTCGCGGATATCAAGGAAACTCCTTGTCTGTCCTCCCGTGCCATAGACAGTTAAAGGGTGTCCAATCGCTGCTTGGATGCAGAAACGATTGAGCGCCGTACCAAAGACACCATCATAATCAAGACGGTTAATTAGTAATTCGTCAGTGCCAGTTTCTTCGGTAAGTACCCCATAAACTACGCCTTGGTTGAGATCGGTCGCTCGCAAACCCCATGTCCGACAGGCAAACTGAATATTATGGCTGTCGTGGACTTTACTGAGGTGATAAAAACTACCAGGCTGTTTGGGATAGGGAAGGGTATCTTTGCGCCCATTATGTTCAATGGTGATATAGCCCTCTTCAATATCGATATTGGGAGTGCCATACTCGCCCATTGTCCCGAGTTTGACTAGATGGCAGTCTGGGTTATGCTCCTTGATGGCATAAAGTAAATTGAGCGTACCAACGACATTATTAACTTGAGTAAGTACGGCATGTTCGCGATCGATCATTGAAAATGGTGCTGAGCGTTGTTCGCCGAAATGCACGAGGGCATCGGGTTCAAAATCACGAAATGTTTTTTGCAAAAATTCGTAATTTGTGATGTCGCCAATAAACAAATCGATTTTTTGACCTGAAATGGCTTGCCACTTATAGATCCGATCTTGAATAGAGGCGATCGGTGTTAGAGTCGCAACGCCCAACTCATTATCCCAATGTCGGCGAATTAAGCTATCTAACACACCAACTTCATACCCTTTATTGGCGAGATGTAAAGCTGTCGCCCATCCGCAATAACCGTCGCCACCAATTACCAGTACTTTCATGAATTCTGTGGGTTACAAAAATTTTGAGTTACAGTTTCCAAACTAACCCTATCAGGATTTATCTCATTTGTGATGCACAAGACCGAAATTTATTAAATTGTATGTGTCAGAGAATACATGCAAGACCCAACTTGGGAAGACTGGTTAAGTAGCTAGGTATAAGTAAACTTAAAACCTAGAAGATCGTACCGCCCGCTAAGCGGGCGGTACGATCTTCTAGGTTTTGCTTTAGCTATTAGGACAAAAATCAAACCCAATAGAGAGTTGCGGCGCTTCGCGCCGCAATTCTCTATTGGGTTTGATGTCCTGATACAGTTGACGGCAGCTATACTTGCTTCGCGAGAAGTTTTCCTGTTTTGATATTTATGGATAAATATCGCTAATTTTGACGCAAACTTTTATAATAAAATTGCGTGCACTCACGCAATTTAGCCGATCGCAGCTTTTGGTCGGCAGGTGTAATCTATGGAATAATAGCCAAGATTATTTAAAATTTATTCAAAAGCTATTCACAAAAGCCATTCATAAAGCTATTCATTATTTAGCCTAGGACGATCAGCCAAGTATGCTTTCGATTGCTGAACTTGCCCATAAACGAAATCCCGAAGCGATCGCCAAGATTATTTATCAGGAGTTGCAATGTCTTGACATTGATCGGCTAAATATTGATGTGGATATTGTTGATAGTAGCTTGGAAGTACAAATTCGGACAGATTCCGCCCTAGACAAAGAACAACTGCTGACAATAGTCCGTAATGAACTTCAAGAATTGCATATAGAATCAATAGCTAAATTTAAAATCTACTGTTGGCGCAATGATGAAGAAATGCATGAACAGCGCCCACTCTGGACGGAGCAATTTATGCTAGATCTACCCAAATCATCACTTTCAGGATTGGAATCAAATTTAGAGGCTCCGCTCTCGCCAACAACAAGTACACCTGCGACAAGCTTGCCTGAAAATCAATCTTCGGAAACGCGAGCACCAGAAACCCAACTTTCCAAGCAGTCGGTTCTACAACAGGCGATCTCTAAGCTTGCTCCCACTAGTCCTCAAGCAAAACAACCATCCGTTGCAAATTCGGAAAAGCCATCCCTAGAAAAGTCATCTTTAGATGAACATTTCCCTAAGTCATCAAAGTCATCAATTGTCCTTGCCAATCCCAAAGAGGAAAAAAATCAGGCAAATATCAGCTATTGGCAATTATTACTGGTAGGTTTATCAATTGTCTTACTAGGTTTGGGAATTGGTGCTTCCGTAAGAGCCTTGACCTCAAAGATAGCAACCGAGAGCCGTTCAGATCCAGCCAACCCTAGCCAAGTAATGGACAGGACAAAACCCACTGGAGCGAGCAATCCTAATGCGATCGCAGAAACACCTAACCCAAATCCCCCCACGGTTGCAAAAGCCAATGGCTCTCTCACGGATGAGCCGATTTCCGCCAATGCCATTCCCCAGCAAGAAGAACAAGTCATAACTTTAGAAAAATTTAACCGCATTCAAAAAGGCATGTCGGTCGAACAGGTGGACAAAATTTTTGGGATATCAGGTAAAGTGATCGCCGAGAATAGTTCGAGCAATGGTAACGGCAAAGTTTATTCTTGGAAAAATTCTCAGGGGAGCAATGCGATCGTGGAGTTTAAGGATGGGCAAGTCGTCGCCAAAGCCCAAGCTGGTCTATAGTTGCCCAATATAACCCAAGAACTGATCGGCGGCGCTTTGCGCCACCGATCAGTTCTTGGGTTTTGATTTTTCCTAAGCAATAAGGACTAGTGGTGGCTAAGCGCCGCCACTAGTCCTTTGGGTTTTATATTTAATTGAGGAAGTTGGGATAACTTTTATGAAGGCAGCTATATTGCTATAAAATTACACATTGGGTCGGCTAACTAATTTTTTGATTCAGACAGCTAGGAAAACCCAGTAAAAGCCTTGTGGGAGAAAATTTTTGGGTATCGATTTACGCAGCTACGTCTATTTAGACAATTTACAGCGACAACATGCTGCCTATTTAGGAACGATCGCACAAGGATTTTTGCCCTTACCAGGGGACACTTCCCTCTGGATCGAAATATCCCCAGGCATTGAGATTAACCGCATTACTGACGTAGCTCTAAAATCGACTTCAGTCCGTCCTGGAGTGCAAATAGTTGAACGTTTGTATGGATTGCTAGAAATTCATTCTGGAAGCCAAGGGGAAACCCAAGCCGCAGGTCGCGCAATTTTAGAAATGCTTGGCGTTACCGAAGAAGAACGGATTAAGCCAAGATTGCTGTCAAGTCAAATTATTCGGAATGTGGACGCACATCAAACACAACTGATTAATCGGTTTCGACGCGGTCAAATGTTACTTTCAGGACAGACTTTATACATTATGGAAGTTGAACCTGCTGCCTATGCAGCCCTTGCCGCCAATGAAGCGGAGAAAGCCGCATCTATTAATATTTTGGAAATTGTGGCAGTAGGTAGTTTTGGACGTTTATATCTTGGCGGTGAGGAGCGAGATATTATGGCAGCTTCTGCAGCAGTGCTAAATACAATTAACAATGTCAGAGGTCGGGATGTCTATAGTAACGATCGCAAAGAATAATCAACGTAGGTCAACATAGGTAAGTAGCTAGGCATAATTTAAACCCTAAAGCCTGTAGCGTACGCTGCGCGTGCTCTGCAGATCTTACCTAAAGATCATCTTCCCAACCACAACATTTACAACGCCATTGCTCAGGTGGTAAACGCATCCGCGAGAAGGGAGTTCGACACTCTGGACATTTACCTGTGAAGATAGGATGCCAACCACATTCTGATTCCATAGCGGGATCGTAACTTTGGGGATCGTCGGGTTCCCACAGCTCCGCGGAGACAAAATCCGAGCAGACTCCCCACTCTGGTCCATAGGGATGCACTGCACAGACCAATAACTGAGTGTGGGCGTAAAAATTGCAGCGATCGCAGAGGGATATTTTTGCCATATTTATATTTTATAGCTGTCGCTAAGTATATCAGGACATAAACCTCAAGAAGAGAAGGGATGCGCTAAGCGCATCCCTTCTCTTCTTGAGGTTTTTACTTAGCTAAAGCGAGCAATTTCGACACCATTTTGACGAATTACCAGTTCTAGGCTGAGCGAACTCGCAGGAAAAATGGGATCTTTGGCTACTGCCTTAATCTCATAGGGAGATTTGAGTTCACCCGCAGTTTTTATAAGGGCGTTAAATGCTTCTGGAGTAAATTGACCGACCTTGCCTGTCAGGGGATCGGCAAGAACCCCCTCACGACGCGCCCGAAAACTGACGAGTAAAAATAATTGCTCGACTCTTGAGGCTAAAGCCTGTGGTGATAGGTCGGGCGTAAATTGTAAAGTCGCAATTTCTGCACCACGGGCAAAGATCTGGCGATTGAGGGTCACATCGGCAGCGATCGCAATGCGGGTTTCTCTTTTGAGAAAGTTGCCTGCGGATAGAATGCGGATCACATAGCTTTGTCCGTCTTTAATCTTATTTAATAGCTCTTCGACCTGAGCCTCCGTAATTTTGATTACGGGTTCCTTGGGGGCTTGGTCGGGGAGAAAAGCTAGAAGTTCGCGAGCATTACGTTCTGCTTGTTGCAATAGTTGGGTACTGGCTTGGCGCAATTCACCAGTACTGAGATTCGGACGCACGACACCGATGGACAAAATTTGATCGGCAAAAATCGCGACATTCCCTTTGCGGAGTGCTTCGAGGCTGATTAATAATTGTTCCCGAACCGATTCCAAGGAAGCGACCTCTGAACCGAGGGCAACCCTTTGTTTTTCAATTTCGACTAGACGTTGTTCGGATTCATCGACTTTTTGTTTGAGGGTTTCGCGCTCCTGTGAAATGGTGGCTAATTCGTTAGAAATGCGCGATTTTTCTTCCCGCAGTTGAAGGCTTTCCGCTTGCAAACTGGATTGCTCTGCGGTCAAATTCTGGATGCGATCGCGGAGATCGGCTTCCTGTTTTGATGCTTTTTGCAGCGCTTCATCGGCTTGTTGAAATTTGCTTTCGACTGACTGCAATAAAGCCTGCGTTTCTGACTGTTTGCGGAGGGCTTGAACGAGGGATTGATTAATTTGTCCCAAGCGTTGTTGTGCTTTTTCCTGTTCGTCCTTTGCCGTTTTTAAGTCAGTCTCCACCTTTTGTTTTTGTTCTTGACTGCTAGCTAACTCCGATCGAATACTTTCTAATCGAAATAGACCATCTCTTAGCTGTCCGCTCAGCAGTAATAAAATCCCTAGGGTTGATGCCGAAATCATCCCACCCGTAGCGATCGTTACGACGGTGGCAGTGTCACGCGGTCTGAGCTTGAATATACTAAGTCGTGCTTTACCAACCTTAGTGCCAATGCGATCGCCCAGCGTCGCGATTAAGCCTCCTAAGATCAAAATCGCTAAAATCAGCGTATATCCAGCCATGTAACTCCTAAGTCCTCACAGCATAGATCTTAGCAGATTAACCATCAGTAGTGCTAAATAGGTAAGGGTAGGCGGCGCGAAGCGCCGCCTACCCTCTTATACCAATTCCCAAAATCTTACTGGGTTTGGTTTTTAATTCACAAAAGTGTTGTCACACTTTCGTGAATTGGTAATAGAATTGACTGGCGGCGCTTCGCGCCGCCAGTCAATTCTTCGGGTTTATGTCCTAATACACTTGGCGACAGCTATA
>NZ_LIRE01000166.1 GCF_001402795.1 Pseudanabaena sp. 'Roaring Creek' | reverse complement strand
TATAGATAATTCAAATAAAAACTACAGCTTCGACTTCGCTCAGCTAGCTTACACCGAGGGCTGAGCGAAGTCGAAGCCCGTCTACAATTTATTTAAAACAACTATAATTTAAAACGGACTTTGAGAAAGGGTTTGCCTAACAAACCCTTTCTCAAAGAGCAAAAGTAAAAGCCTTGCTTAGCAAGGCTTTTACTTTTGCTCTTTGAGAATTTGCCAGTCTAACCCGAACGGACATTGATTAATGATTGGCTTATAAGTTGCTGGGGAACAGTCTGCGTCGAGCCAATCCACAACAATTATTTAGCAACTGTTAATTGACAAAAGTAATTGACAAAAGTTATTGGATAATTATGTATATTGACTCCTCACCCTATCCCTATCCATACAATGGGGATCTAAGACCAGACAATACTGCTCTGATAATCATCGATATGCAGACTGACTTCTGCGGGGTTGGTGGTTATGTGGACAAGATGGGCTATGACCTCAGTCTTACCCGTGCCCCCATTGAGCCGATCAAAAAAGTTTTAACCCTTTTTCGCGAAAAAGGCTTTTTGATAATTCATACCCGCGAAGGTCATCGCCCCGATCTATCGGATCTGCCTGAAAACAAACGCTGGCGATCGCAAAGAATTGGTGCTGGCATCGGTGATGATGGACCCTGCGGCAAAATTTTAGTGCGGGGGGAAAAGGGTTGGGACATTATTCCTGAGCTTTACCCCTTGGCTGGGGAGCCCATTATCGACAAGCCTGGCAAAGGCTCTTTTTACGCTACCGATCTCGACCTGATTTTAAAGCGCAAGGGTATTCAAAATATTATTCTCTCAGGCATTACCACCGATGTTTGCGTCCATACAACTATGCGTGATGCCAACGATCGCGGGTATGAATGCTTAATGTTGTCGGACTGCACTGGGGCAACTGACTACGGCAATCATCTGGCGGCGCTCAAAATGATTGAAATGCAAGGTGGTGTATTTGGAGCCGTCAGCGATTCTGAAGCATTGACTACAGCTATTAAGAAAAATTTCTAGTTGAATTGGAATAATACGCTCCCTATACGTCGCTATGGAAAAACCGATGCCTGACGATCTCGAAAGCGATCTAGCTGATAATCTGGTTGAAGAAGAATTTATGAAAGAGTCGATACCACCCTTGACTATTCCATCTAGTGTTTCCGCTGATACCCTGCGATCGCATCTGCCTCCAGAATTAGAATTAGTGAATATCTCCAAGAGATTCGGCTCTTTTGTTGCGGTTGATAACGTCTCGCTTAAACTTGCGCCAGGGACTTTTCATGCCCTCCTTGGCGAAAATGGTGCGGGCAAAAGTACTTTGGTGAAGTGCATCATGGGTTTTCATGCTGCGAGTCACGGTGATATCTTAATTAACAAACAATCCCGCGATATCAATAGCCCTCGAGATGCCTATCTCTATGGTATTGGGATGGTTTATCAACATTTCACCGTGGTTCCCGCCATGACTGTCGCGGAAAACCTGCTGCTGGTGCGTCCTGACAGCCCTAACATCATTAATTGGAAAGATGAGTTAGAAAAGCTCGATGCATTTATGGCTTCGGCTCCGTTTAAAATCGATCTCCATACGCCGATCGCTCAACTAGCGGCAGGACAAAAACAGAAGCTAGAAATCCTGAAACAGCTTTATCTCAAAAGCCGAATTCTCATCCTTGACGAGCCCACATCGGTTTTAACTCCACAGGAAGCTGATGAAGTATTAGGACTTTTGCGAGAGGAAGTAACCGCAGGAAGGCTGAGCGTGTTGATGATCAGCCATAAGTTTCGCGAGATTACTGCCTTTGCCGATGATGTTACGGTGTTGCGTAAAGGTAAGTTTGCTGGTAGTGGCTCGACTAAGGATCTATCAGTCTCTGATATGGCGGCGATGATGCTAGGTGAGGCAAAAGAAGCGCGTCAAGTTGTTAAAACAGAAATCGAAGCCAGTAGTTTAGTTCTTGACGTACGCAATCTTCACGCCGATCGCGACAATGGTTTAGAGGCAGTTGCAGGGCTTGATTTACAGATTCAAAGCGGCGAGATCGTGGGCATTGCTGGTGTATCTGGTAATGGACAAAGAGAATTGGTGGAGGTTCTCTCAGGGCAACGCATTGCTACATCTGGCGAGATTTTTGTAAATGGCGATCGCTATAGGGCTACGCGGAAGGAAATGTATAGCCATCAGGTTTTTTCGTTGCCAGAGGAACCACTGCGCAATGCCTGCGTGCCCCATATGAGTGTTGCTGAAAATCTGGCTCTCCGCACCTTCGATCGTCAACCCCAATCGAAAGGCGGAATTCTGCTTCTTTTTAAAGCAATTCGCGAAACTGCGAAGAATTTAATCAAGGTCTTTTCGATCAAAACGCCATCCCCAGACACCCCCGTAGGTAACCTCTCAGGTGGAAATGTCCAGCGCACCGTGCTTGCTAGAGAGCTATCTGCTACGCAAATCAAATTATTGATCGTAGCTAATCCCGTCTTTGGGCTGGACTTTGCCGCCGTTGAGTATATTCACAATCAAATTGTTGAAGCGCGAAATCGTGGTGTAGCCGTTCTCTTGGTCAGTGAGGATCTCGATGAGATCTTGACCTTGAGCGATCGCATTTTGGTTATGAGCGATGGTAAATTCGTTTACGAAAGCAATAGCGCTAATGTCGATTTAGCGGAGATTGGACAGAAAATGGCGGGACATTAACTAATGATTATCAACCAACAGGTTAGAGTCTTTCCTGATTTGCTCGCACGCTCTAGTTATGACGATTTCCCTTGGGAGCCCTTTCGACAAGGCGTGGAAATCTATTATTTATATAAAAATGATATGGGCGCAAGTGCTGCGCTTCTGCGCTATGAGGCTGGAGCGCAGGTTCCCCATCATTCCCATTCGGGTTACGAGCATATATTTGTTTTGTCTGGTTCGCAAACCGATGCCGATGGCAAATATACCAAAGGTGCGGTAATCATTAATCCCCCCGATACCAGCCATCAAGTCTTTAGTGAAGAAGGCTGTGTTGTTCTCATTGTTTGGGAAAGACCTGTAATTCTTCATGAATAGGTAATTGTTAACTGTAATCAATTTTCTAAGTAGCTAGGCGCAATTAAATATAAAACTCCAAAAGCTGTAGCGCAGTCTGCGCGTGCGCTACAGCTTTTGATTCTGGTTTTTAGTTATACCCTGCTACTTATCCAACACCATGCAAATTTTTACGAGGAACATCTTATGTCTGCGATCGCCGCAAATCCCTACGAGTATGAATTACCGTCCGAGGGCAAGATTGCTCTGGTTATTATCGATATGCAACGTGATTTCTTGGAGCATGGCGGTTTTGGTGATGCCCTTGGCAATGATGTGATGCAGCTACAAAGCATCGTCCCCACGCTTAAGAAACTATTGGAAACATTTCGATCGCTAAATTTCCCAGTCATCCACACCATCGAAGCTCATGCTCCCGATCTTTCTGACTGTCCACCTTCTAAGCTCAATCGCGGGCGAGGAAATCTCAAAATTGGCGACCAAGGTTCTATGGGTAGGATCCTAATTGTGGGAGAAGATGGCAATAATATTATTCCCGAACTGACTCCATTAGCGAATGAAATTGTCATTGTGAAGCCTGGTAAGGGTGCTTTTTGTCGGACAAATTTGGAAGAGATTTTACAAAAAGAAAATATTACGCACTTATTGTTTACAGGGGTAACTACTGAAGTTTGCGTGCAGACAACCATGCGCGAAGCCAATGATCGCGGTTATGAATGCCTATTAATTGAGGATGGAACTGCCAGCTATTTCCCCGAATTTAAAACCTCAACGATTGAAATGCTCCGCGCTCAGGGTGGCATCATTGGTTGGACGGCAAACTCCGAGGACGTAATTGCTGCGCTGTTGCCTCAGGCAATGGCGATCGCCTAAGTAAAACTTGCATTGTTATGCTTTACAGCGCTTTGCGCTAAAATCCGAACCAAGAAAATTTTTTCAAGGCTTGCAAAGCAAACCTTGAAAAAATTTCTTGTGGTTCGTTTGAGAGGAAATAGCTATAAATGGGAAGTTACATCGGGAATGAAGTTCTGTAAATAGAGGGGAGGACGCACATAGGTCATCTTATTCTGCAAAGGTGGGAGATCGAAAGGCTTGGGCAAAACATCCTCGTAAGGAATTTTCGCCAATAGATGATTGATACAGTTGAGTCTTGCCCGTCGCTTGTCATCGCCATCGATTACATACCAAGGCGATAGCTGAGTGTCAGTAGCATTAAACATATCATCCTTAGCTTTAGAATATTCTACCCAACGCGATCGCGCCTCTAAATCCATCGGGCTGAACTTCCATCGCTTGCGAGGATCCTTAATCCGATCTTGAAATCGAGCTTCCTGTTCGGTATCGTTCACCGAAAACCAATATTTAATTAAAATAATGCCTGATCGCTGAATCATGTTTTCAAACTCAGGACAGGAACGCAAAAACTCCACATATTCTTCGTGGGTACAATATCCCATGACATGCTCGACCCCTGCACGGTTATACCAACTGCGATCGAACAGCACCATTTCACCCGCCGCAGGTAATTCCGCCGTATAGCGCTGGAAATACCATTGCGTACGTTCTTGGTCGGAAGGTTTACCCAGAGCCACAATTCGGCAGATCCGTGGGTTGAGAGACTGGGTAATGCTTTTAATCGCGCCACCCTTGCCAGCCGCATCTCTTCCCTCAAAGAGTACAACTACTTTCAATCCCTGATGCTTCACCCATTCCTGTAGCTTGACGAGTTCTATCTGTAAGTGTTTTAGTTCCTTTTCGTAAATTTTTTTGGACAGCTTGGGCAACTCTAATAATTTAGACGGGCTCGGATTATGTGCAGCTACCTCCGAATTGCCTAAATCTAATAAACTCTCTTCTCGCCTTGGCTCAGATTTCGCAGACTTGTCGCCATGATGCTTCTTAGATTTCGACATATGCTTATGCTCCTTGTTATACCAATTCACGAAAGCGTGATTACACTTTGTGAACTAAAAACTAAACCTAGTAAGGGTTTTCAAGTTAAGAAATGGCATAGCCATTTCTTAACTTGGCATTAGAAATAGATCTTAGAAAAAAATTAACGCCCAATACCAATATACTGATATCCCAAGGCTTTGAGAGCCTTGCCATCAAGGAAATTGCGGGCATCGACAATCACAGGATGGTGCATGAGTCTTAGCATCTTGGCATAATCGATCGCTAAAAACTCCTGCCAATCCGTTACTAGGACTACCGCATCACAGCCATCAGCTAAACGCTCTAAATCCGTTTCCACAATGACATTGGAAAAACCTTGCCGCAATCCTGATTGTGAAACGAGGGGATCGTAAGCTTTTACTCTTGCGCCTAAACGACTGAGTTGATCGATTAAGGTCAGGGCAGGAGCATCGCGCATATCGTCCGTATCGGGTTTAAAGGTCATTCCCAATAAGCCAATGGTTTTTCCCTTTAATATCTTCAGCGCTTGCTGTAATTTCTCAACTACCAGAATGCGCTGTAACTCATTCACCCGCACACAGGCCTTGAGGATTTCCGTAGAATATCCGTAGTCTTCCGCCGTATATATCAGTGCCGATACATCTTTACCAAAGCAAGAGCCTCCCCAGCCGATGCCAGCTTGTAAGAATTTCGAGCCAATCCGCGAGTCCAAACCGATCCCGCGAGCCACTTCTTTGACATCTGCGCCGACGCGATCGCAAATATTGGCGATCTCATTGACAAAGCTGATCTTGGTTGCCAAAAATGCATTTGCAGCATACTTGATCATCTCGGCGGAGTTCAAATCGGTCACGACTACAGGCACTGGCGCAAGGGTTTTGTCTTCCGCAAAAGAGCGATCAATAATTGGCGTATAGAGTTCTTGCATCAGCTTGAGTGCGCGATCGCTATCACTACCAACCACAATGCGATCGGGATTAAACGTATCGTAAACTGCGACACCTTCACGGAGAAATTCGGGATTGCTGACCACATCAAATTGAATTTGATCGTTACTTTGACCAGCCATGCCATCAAGGACGATCATCTTCACCCAATCCCCAGAACCAATGGGAACGGTGGATTTATTGACAATGACACGATATCCATCCGTCAGACTTTCGCCGATACTCCTAGCTACGGCCTCTACATAGCGCATATCACTGCGTCCATCGGCAAGTGAAGGTGTGCCCACAGCAATGAATAGAACTTCTCCATGCTTTACACCTGTGGCGATATCCGTTGTAAATTCAATCTTGCCTTGACGGATTGACTCGGTGAGGATTTCTGGTAGCCCTGGTTCATGAATCGGTGACTGTCCCGATTTCATCAGCTTAACCTTCTCTTCGTTATTGTCAACACAGATCACGTCATGTCCGATGTATGCAAGACAAGCACCTGTGACTAAGCCGACATAACCCGTTCCAATTACACAAACACGCATACTTTTTGATCCATTTAAATATAATTTAATCCAGCAATTGGAGCTTGAGGAGAAATTCTGGCTCGCTCAATTCGCTAGGCGATCGCGAAAATAGGCGATCGTTTTTGACAGCCCTTCTTCCAAGGGGACAGTTGGTTCCCAGCCTAAGTGGAACTTTGCCCGCGAGATATCGGGCTGACGACGTTGAGGATCGTCTTGGGGTAAAGGTTTAAATACTAATGCCGCCGTCGGATCGATCATCCGTTGAATTGTCTGCGCTAGTTGTAGAATTGTATATTCACCAGGATTACCCAAATTCACGGGACCAATATATTTGCCATTCATCAAGCGCATCAATCCTTCGACGAGATCCGATACATAGCAAAAACTGCGAGTTTGGGAGCCATCTCCATAAATAGTGAGCGGGATTCCCTTAAGGGCTTGAACGATGAAATTACTAACGACACGACCATCATTTTCGAGCATTCTCGCGCCATGGGTGTTAAAAATCCTCGCTACCCTAATTTCTACCCCAAATTGGCGATGGTAATCAAATGCTAATGTCTCGGAAATTCGTTTGCCTTCGTCATAGCAGCTACGAATCCCCGTACAGTTGACATTGCCCCAATAGTCTTCAGTCTGAGGATGGATGAGCGGATCGCCGTAAACCTCAGAAGTTGAAGCGAGCAAAAGTCTGGCTCTACATTGCTTTGCTAATTCCAACATATTGAGAGTTCCTAAGAAGTTGGTTTTAGCAGTTTGAATCGGATCGGATTGATAATGAACGGGTGAGGCTGGGCAAGCTAGATGATAGATCTGATCGATATTTTCGATCGCAATAGGATTGATAATGTCATGTTCGATAAACTGGAAGTTGGGATGATCGAGCCACTGTGCGTTATTCGATTTTCTGCCCGTGTAGAGGTTATCTATACATATAACTGCATGACCAGAGGTCATTAAGCGATCGACTAGGTGTGAGCCAATGAAGCCTGCACCGCCAGTAACGAGGATTTTCATGAATTTCTTTTTGCAAAAATGATTGATGACAGAAACGATTGATAGCTTAATAAGTAATACCAAGTTAAGAAATGGCGTAGCCATTTCTTAACTTGAAAACCCTTACTAGATTTAGTTTTTAATTCACAAAAGTGTTGTCACATTTTCGTGAATTGGTATAAGTGGGCTTAATTAAATATA
>NZ_LIRE01000165.1 GCF_001402795.1 Pseudanabaena sp. 'Roaring Creek' | reverse complement strand
TCTTCATCAACGCTAATTCAAGGTGTCAGCCACAAATATTGCAAAACTATTCATCGTAAGGATGGCTATAGCTATGGATTCTAATATCTACTGGCGGTTAAAACCGCCGTTCGCTTACCTCTCAGCGCTAAAGCGCGGAGTTTCTCGCGTATCGAGAGGTCTTTTATGATAAAAAGAAAAGTTTTAAGCCTAGTTTTGGCTGGCTCCCTATTTACTTCTTGTGCTGCCCCTGTATATGAAAACGGTGTTTGGCAAGCTGAATGCAGTTACGCCCCCGATGGCGCACATGTATGCAAGCATTTTAAGTCTGATGGTTCTATCAACCAGATAGAGATTGATCGATACTCTTTGGATGGTAAATCAGTTACTCGTGAGGCATTTAATGCTCGTAACGATTCTGAATACGATTGTTCTGTTGTTACCAATTCCAGCAGGCATGAAAACTCAATAAGTCTCGATGATGTGTCCTATGCTTGTTGGACTAAATATGTCAAAAAGACAAAAGTGTAATATGCAAGCCCTGAGCTTGATTGAAGGAGATCTAACCTTCAGGCAAATTCGAGCGAAAATCCATCCTTATACAGTGATCGTCCGTTGCGATCGCTGTAAACTGGGGTTCAGGCAAGCGCTCGGTGAAATCTGTATTTGTCCTAAGTGTATTGAAATTGAACAAAATTAAAGAACGATACCTTACCTTTAGAGATACTTGGTACAGCCCCTATCCCAGACGATCTATTTGATTCAGCATTCTTATCTCGGCATTAGATCTGTCAGCAACCCTGCACTGAAATGAACTATATTCTCCTTTTAATTGCCAGTTTCCTATTTTTAACTGCGATCGCAATATTTAGCCCGACGAAACTTCCATATACCTGCATCAAGCATTGTGATGGAGATACAAGCCATTTTCAAAATCATAAAGGAGAAGTTTTTAAAGTTCGATACGAGTTCATGGACGCAGATGAGAAACGTCAACCGTTTGGGGCAATGGCATCTGAACGACTGGCAAAATTAGTCCCAATTGGCAGTGGTGTTAATATCGAATTCAATGGAAAAGACAAGTTTGGGCGTTGGATTGGGACTATCTATACTAAACGTCTTAACGTTAATTTTGAGATGGTTTCTACAGGGTATGCCGTCGCCGAGACTGATTACAAAGGCGATCGGGTAACCAAGAATCAATACGAACGTGCCGAACAATATGCAAAAGACCATAAATTAGGAAGGTGGAAAAGGCATGAATGGTGCAAAGAGCGTCCTTCTGAGTATCGAAAGAGAATCAAATCAGGAGTAAAATAGTGCAAATATTGTATTCAGGTTCGAGTTATAGCAATCCTCAAAGCCTTTTGACTGAAGACGACTGGGTAATATTAAATGCGGTCAACAAAGAGGTGCTGACCGAAGAAGAAATTTTAAAAAAAGTTCACAACCATAGGTTTGAAGAACCGACAGTATTTGCAGAGTATCTCGATCGCTGTATCCGAAAAGGATATTTGAATCGTCAGTGGAAAAATGGAAAAGCACACTATTTTCGAGTAAATCAAATAAAATGAAAAATTCAAACATTCCTTGGTGTCACGACACCTTAAATTTTTGGATTGGTTGCAGTCACGCAATCGTCCCTGAATCCGTTTCTGCTACTGGCAAAGCTCACGAATCCCCAGAATGTAGAGCCTGTTACGCTGAACGAAAAATGGATAGCCGCTTACATAAGGTTGTTTGGGGCAAAAACGGTACTCGCTACAAAGTTAAATCCGCGATCGCCAATGCTCGAAAATCCAATAAACTTGCTCAAAAAACTGGAGAACGTCGCCGCATATTTTGTCAATCTCTCTCGGATACTTTTGAAAAATTTGAAGGAGTAGACGATACTGGAAATCCAATCAACTTAGAGGATTGGAGAAATGAACTTTTTGCTTTGATTGAAGAGTGTACTCATGTTGAGTGGCTACTGCTTTCTAAACACTTATTCGATCGCATGGCAGTCGGGGAGGATTGGCGCGATTTAGTTCCAGAGTCTTGGCGAGATCGATTCCCCGACAACGTTCGGATTGGGTGTACTGGTGGCACTCAGGAGACTTACGATTACCGCGTGAAGTTAATGCAGCAAATCCCTGCAAAGAACTTTGTGAGTGCTGAGCCAATGCTCGAAAAAATTGATTTCAGGCTTGATAAATACAAAGTTGATTGGCTAATACTTGGAGGGCAATCAAAGCAAGGAAGTCTGCCTACAGAGAAGTTTGATTTTGAATGGGCTATAGATTGCATTTATCAATGCAAAATTCATGCCTTGGCTAAGACGAAAAGCTATGAAACAAGATGCAATCCAGCATTTTTCTTTAAACAAGCTGGTAGTAGCCCTCACTATTTTGGTGTGCCTATTAAGTTAGGCGATCGCAATGGTGAAGATTTGAGCGATCCTCTGATTCCAAAGATTCTTAAGGTTCGTGAATTTCCTCAAAATAATTATTGAATTGGTTTCGGCTTACCCATTAGAGGGTGATACCCCTGTCCATAATCACAATCAAGCGATCGCCAATAGTTGAGTTGTATTTAAAAATGGCTCTTTGATATAGATAACACAAAACTAAACAATGGCGAGATTAAATGGCTAAACTAAAGAAGCTGATGGGAGTGCAGCAAAATTTACTGGACTGCGATAAGGAAACTTTGGCAGTTATTACATATTTGTGCGAACAGTCTCAGCCTGTATAACTGCCTCTGTATATCTACATCATTCATTTTTTGGTTTGTTTTTTTAAATTAGTTATTTTCTTTGATTTCCATTTCAAGAAATTTGTAGATATTCATTATTTGATGTTTCACTAATTCTATTGATTTCTCAATCCGATCTAATTGTTCTGAAGTATTTTTAGAATTAACATCTATAGCTTTGGTTAAATCTCCTAATAAACCTTGTTGTGTATATACAATGTCTTGCAATTGCATTAAGTAATCGAAATTTTTAGCTAACGATAATTGCGTTATATCTGCAACAATTTTTGCGCTATTTCTTGCTTGTTCCAGATGAAAATTTGATTGATCTCGCTCTTTTTCAAGCTCTAATTCAGCTTGGCTTTTAGTAATTTGAGCATCCATCTCTCCCTTTGTTTGCTTTGCTGAGAGAATTATCAATCCTATTTTTTCAACCCATTTTGTAATTACCGATCCCATTACTGCTGCACCGATCGCGACCCCACCGATCTGTACATTATTATCTAATGCTGAAGTAGGTTTTTCTTGTGGAACCCCAATTCTTGATTCTGTATTTTGTGCAATAGTAAAATCAGTACTCTTGTATCCTGAAACAGTTGGTACTGTTCTATCAATCGGCAGTTCAGACATTGTAGTTTACCTGCCCGATGATTAAATCGTTTATTCTTGTGTTTGACATGGTGCGATCGCTAATACTGAATATCCCAATATTAGCGATCGCACTAAAATAGTAATAAATAAAGCTTTATGAGCGAAATCAATCTAAAAACTTTTTAGACATCGTTCTTGCTCGTTCGCGATTGGCGTTTGACTGTCGATCTTGCGATATTTGACGAGCCATTTCTAAGAGTTTGCTTTCAACATCTGGATTTTCTCTATTAAATATGGACAGAGCTTCTAGCAAACAATCTACAGATACTTGCTCGTCGGCTTTTAACTGCCGATAGTATCTATTAGCAACGTTGGACAATCTCACCGTCCTTTTATTTAGTTCGGTTGGGTCTGGTGTTGAGGGTAAAGGCTTTACTCTAACTGATGTGTCTCTCTTTACCCTGGTTCGGTTTTGACTAACTGTGTCGAGGATCGAATCTGGATTAGGCTCAGTCATTTATGACCTCCGTTAGCTGGGTAAAGGTATGCTCAAGTTCTTCGGGTAAATATATGCCCGCATCGATTGCCTGTTTATATTTTTCGCTATCCACAATCGAAGCTGCAATTTTGATACCAGTCTCTTCCCCAACTTTTTGGAAATAGGCGATCGCTTTGCTACTGATTTTGGTGCGGTTTATCCCTCGAATTGTGTCCCTAAATGGGACGATCGCCGCAACTTTGCCTTCAAATGCACCGCATTCGGTCAGGTCTTCGATAGTTTCCAGTGTGCTTTGGAGACATACTAATCCCTTGCTATTGGATTCTACTGGGATAATAATTTTTTCTGCGGCACATATACAGGTCGAGCATAGTTGCGATCGCCCTGGCTGAGAGTCAATCAAAATTACATCGAAGGGTAAATCCTTGATACGCCGATGCAGTATCCGTTCGCCCATTGATTCATTAGCTAGGTATGTTTGCGACTGCTCTAGGGCGCGATCGCTGGGCATTATATATAAGTTGTCCCACTGGGTCTTATATACTGCCTCAATTGGTTTTACTGCCTTGGTCAGACATTCAAGGAGTGTTGGTTCATCCTCTTTATGTGGCGATCGACCATACAAAGTTAGGTTATGTTGCGGATCGCCATCAATCCACAGAGTTTTGATGCCCTTTTTAGCCAATGCTAAGCCTAAGAAAAAAACGGTTGTGGTCTTGCCTTGACCTCCCGATAGGCTTGTAACTGTCGTGATTTGCACTTGTTTTATATATATAGTTATTGGTATTTTGTGGTCATGGTCATTCTCTGTCAATGCCTTTATATGTTGTAATGGATAGATTGTTAAATAGATTTAAGTCAAGGTGGCAAAACTTCAAGGTGGAAATAGCGATCTTTATTTTATAAAAAGTTACTTCATTTTGATGCATCATCCGTTGATGGGTTCGGGGTTGAGGGTAAACGTATTCATTATTTCCACCTAAACGTTTTGCCATCTTGACTCTATTTGATTTGAAGGATTGTTTGGTGGGTTCGGGGTTGAGGGGACATGCGATCGCTATTTCCACCTAGACTTATTTCCACCTTGACTCTATAAATTAAAGTAATCTATACCCTTTACCATTATTAAATCATGTCACTTACCTATCTTGTTGCCAAGGCGATCGCCAGAAAGGATGCTAATAACTCGCATGGTGCAACGGGTTCGCCAGAGTACAAGGTTTGGAAAGGTATGCGTAATCGTTGCAATAACCCGAAAAATAGCAACTATTACAAGTATGGGAAAAAGGGTGTAACCGTCGATAAGGACTGGGACAGCTTCGAGAATTTTTATCGAGACATGGGTAAGAAACCAGAGGGGGCGACTTTAGATCGGAAAGACCCAAAGAAAGGTTACTCAAAAGAAAATTGCCGTTGGGCGAAAGCTGGGGATGCAGGTGCGAGAGGAAATGACATTTATATCAATGTAGGCGGCGCTTCGCGCCGCCTAAAAGATGTTGCCGAGAAGAAAGGAATACTGGCAAATACTTTGTATAAGAGGATTAAGACTCATGGGATGAGTGTGAAGGAAGCATTGGATAAATAGCTAAAATTGATATAAATCAAAATTCTAAAATAAGTAATTTGTTGGCATCAAAAAGGAGATGTTTACTATTAGTAAATATCTCCTTTTTGATGATTGATCTAGCTGTTTTAGTCTACTCGATCCATCGATCCAGCGATCCATAATAAGCCTATATATTAAGTTATTGGATCGTCATAAAAGAGTAACTTTTTCGGGGGTGGAGATTCCTTAAGAGTGTTGATGCAAGCCATTAATTAGTTTATGTAAAATGCTTGCAAGCCTAGCTATAAAGCGATAAAACGGTGAGGTAATCGGTAAATCTCGATTACATAAATTTGTGTTTTATCTTTTGTTTTCCTAGCAGTCTGTAAGCCCGAACGGGTTAAGAGCTATTAAAGCAATAGGGATTAAAGCCCGAACTGATAAAGCCAAAAAAAAGAAATAATAGCTAATAGCCTATCAGGTTAAGAGATTAACTTTTTGAAGCAATATTAAAGCTATCTCTTAGTAATTAGATTACTTATCCTTTGTGGATATAGCGCTAATAAAAAGATCTAGATTTTGGGTTTACAAAATTTTTCTCTAGTCCAATAAATCAAACTAAAAATAGGATTAACTATCATGTCTTCTAAGAAAGTAATTGCAGCTAACAAACCCGTTTTGATCGTTGAGACTTCTCCAGTCGTTGAGACTTCTCCAGTCGTTGAGACTTCTCCAGTCGTTGAGACTTCTCCAGTCGTTGAGACTTCTCAAACTAAAATCATTGATTTTCAATTCAAGTCTAGATTGACTACAGGTAAGTTATACCTGTCGATCTTTGGTGATTACAACCCAAAAGATCGAGCATACAAATCTTTGTATGTGATTGAGTCTATAGAGTCAGGACTCTATGAATTGCGACAATTCAAGATCGGATCTGACAGCCTAGCCAATAATGGCAAGATGATCGCTAGGCTAGGTTTCGATCTTGAGTCTGGTTTGTTTGTAAGTCAATCCAAGATTTTATTAGAGTCTTTGGATCGTATTCTCTTACGGTTTTATCGTGACAACCAGACTCAAGATAAAGCCGATCAAATTGGCAGCAATAAAGATTACTTCTTTATCTTTCTGTTGTCGGTTATGTCTTCAATTGATGGACTCAAGACTGATGAACAGCTATTTTCTACACGTTATAGAGCGCTTACCCATAGCGACTATAAGAGCGCTCTTGATAGCTTTGCTCTTTCTTTCCCTAGCCTGTCGTATGCAGTCAATGCGATCGCTAAAAACTTGAAAGAGCTAGGGATTAAATAAACCCTAAAAAAGAGCATTACTAGCCGATCTAGTGATGCTCTTTTTTTTTCTTTCCACCTATCAAAAATTCTCTTTATCCATCAAAAAAAATGACTTTATACACTAACTCAGTAAAGGCAACAATGCCAAAAATGATCGCATTGCCAAGCGATCCAAATGTGCGCTATAGCGCTTATGCTTATATTCCATCATGGGATAAGCTACTAAAACAAGTAAAGCTTAATTGTGACGTGTTTATTGATGGTAAGCCGATCTTGCAATTCATTTCACCATGTCTCAAGAATGCTAATCGTAGATATTTTGGAGAAGACAAAACAGAATATAAAGACTCTAAGTTTATCTCTGTAGCCAAAATCACCAAGATTTTAGAGCTATCAGATCTTGATATTGATCGCCTATCGATTGATGACAAGACTGCTATCTTGTATGGAAGCACAAAGCTAATTTGTGGTTTTAACCCTAGCAAGATCGCGCTAGTGCTTCCTTACATTAGCTTTATAAAGGAATATAGAATAACAATTTTTCGCGCTTTGCATGATGGACTATTAAAGCTTTGTAAGGTAAACACGATCGCTAGAAATGAGGTTAAACCGTTCTTTTTCCCATTGCTGCAAAGCGATCGGATTGCTCTTAACTTGGAAGCTAAAAGCTTAAGGCACACAAAAAAGAAAAGTGCAATTATTCCGATCGTTTCTGATTATCATCACTCTTTAGGAAAGAGTAACGCTTTAAACTTGTTTACTTTCTCAACGCTTGATCTAGAATTATCTTTTCGTGATAACGGTATCGATAAATCAAAATACGTTTGTGGTATATATGCCAAGTCTTACAGAATGGCTAAAGATAGCCGATCTGTATGGTCTTTAATTGGATATATTGCTAGGAATAAAAACAAAGCTAAAACCGTCTTGAATGACGCAATGATCAAAGCGCTAGGCTTTGTCACCATACCTAACGCTCTAAAATCGTTAGGATTGTTAGCAACTGATTGTTTTAGATATGAATTGCCATATTGTAATATGGCAACATTAGAACACTGCAATTTAAGCAATGTTGCTTGTATTACTGAATTTTGGAAACTATTTAATTTCTACCCTATGGGAGAAGTTAAACAAAATAACCCTATCTGTTTAGAGTATAGGAAGCTTAGAAAGTAAATAAACCCGCAAAAAAAGACCGTAGCTAAAACTAGCTGCGGTCTTTTTTATGTGGTTATTCAGTCCAACAAAAAACAGCTATCTAAGCTCTATTAGATAGCTGTTTTTTGTTGGACTGAATAACCACGTTCAACCCTACCCATTCAAAAAAGAGCAACTTTTTGAATGGGTAGGATCGCCAGATCAGATCGCATAGAAAAGCATTTATAAAAGGAGAAATATGAAAACAATAATTATCGACAGTGAATCTTTCTCTAGGAACTATTACTTTGTCTCTACAGATCGACACCATGCTAAGGAGTGCATCCCTAGCACTGGCTTCAACTTAAGATCTGAGGCGATCGCATCAGCTATTCAACTCAATAGCGAACTGAAGAATACTCCTTTCGTTCAGACGGAAGTGTATGTCTTCGATAGACACAAGAATCTTATCAAATCAATATCCTAAGACTAGGGGTGTTTGCTGTCACCGAGGCATAGATAATCGGATCTATTAGAGGTATAAAAATGAATTTTCAAGCGTACACATATTCTCTTTCTACTAAAACCGTTAAATGGTTTGGACAATTCCGCACTCTGCATGAAGCAGAATGCCAAACAAAGCCTATGGAGGCTAGTGGCAACGCGATCGCTATCATCCACAAAGATGAGATTATTCTCTCCTCTGCCTTCAAGAGGGACATTACCACTAGAAAAAGGACTTACTTCCGAGAGTTGCCTAAGTGGGTCGCTCGGATCAAGTCTTTTGCGGCGGCGATCGCTTAGGAATTGCCGATGGGTTCGGGGTTGGGGGAACGATATTTTACACGATAGGTTAAAACAAAATCAATATGGAAATAATAAGACGGATTGGATTTAAGGAACAAGATCGGAATCAGGTAGAGCAATCTGTCTCGATAGCGGTAGAGGCAAATCCCGATATGTTTATCGAAAAGTATCTACGAGACTCGCGATCGCTTGGTGGACGATATATAGCTGCTGACTTATTTAAGGAAACTTTTCCAGTTTTCAGTCAATCAAAAGAGGCGAGAAACCGCTATAACAGTCCCGTCCATAATTCTGCTGCTGTACTATCGGCAGAACTTTTTAGGCGCACAATTTCGGATCGATCTTACCCCGAAAGGGATATGGTAATTTTCTTGACTGGAATACCAGGGGCAGGAAAAACCTCCTCAATGCTTGTTGATGGTGGGCTTCCTAATAATGTCAAACTGGTTTTTGAAGGGCAGCTATCAAAATTTGAAACAACTCAGCAAAAAATTAAGCTAGTTGTTAATCAAAGCTTAAAGGCGACAATAGTTGTGGTTCATACAACACCAGAAAACGCACTTAAGAATACTTTCAAGCGTTTTGAACAAGAAGGGAGGGGTGCTAGTATTAATATAATGAGTTCTATTCAGGCAGGACTGCCAGATAGCTTATTTGAAGTACATAAGCGATTTGGATCGTTTGTAGATTTTAAGATCTACGACTATCGAGATCGATTTAATCCAGTAACCCTAAAAGGCTGGAAGCATCTAAACGTAATTAAGTCAGGAAGTTATGGGCAAATCATGCAGCGACTCTTTAATCAAGCCGAACAAGAGTGGAGAGCAGGGAGAATCACTGAAGCCTGTTACATCCAAGCAGTCGGATCTACACCCATCGAATTTAGATGAGCTTGACTCTAATGTAATGAGACATATAAAGCGAATGTCTGAAGATGAGACGTATGACGAACAGGTGACGAAAAAGCGTATGTCGAGCGAGTGGACTGAATAGAGGTCGAAGGAACTACTAGACAATTATCCTGTTGTTTTTTAGTTAACTATTCCTGTCAAACAAAACTAGCCCCAATGCATCAAAGTGCATTGGGGCTAGTTTTTTGCTGTCTCCGAGGCATAGATGATCGGGATTATTTACCTTGGAGGTAAATATGGCTCATAGCGAACAAAGGCTAAAGACAATAAAAACTCTTGCAAAAGCACAAGAGAGGATTGCAAATTTGCAATCAGCAATTGAAAAATCGATGAAAGTAAAAAATTCTCAGGAGGGAGAATCGAAACAGTAAAGTTCAACTGCTCCCTTAATGGGTTCAGGGATTATCTGATAGGCGATCTAACTTAAAATCGCCTATCAACTCCAACACTTTGCCACCGTGAAATAGAAGGCGATCGTGTGTAGTCCTGAACAGAATCAAGCTTTTAAGATTGCTTGTTCTAATTTACGAATTTCAATCAAGTAAATACATACAACTAGGAGAGAATTAAATGGAATCAGTTTATGGAATTTTTGTTTCTGGTCAATTTGCGCCCGAAATCGTTGTAGGTAGATCTGCGAGAGATGCTTTCAAGATCGCATTCAAGAAGGGGCTTGTCACGCAAGCCGATCGCTTTACCTGCGATATTCGGCAATTGTTAATCAAAGAGATGGAATTTTGGAGCAATGCTGAAATCCCAGATCGAGATTTATTATTAGCAGCATTACGCCGAACCAGATCTCCAGTTGGGGATCTTCTCATCGACTATTTGGATGGGCATACCCAGGAAGGTGAAGACTTCCTAGAGTTTATTGATGATAAGAAGGTCGGACTATATGCCCAGAAAGCTTGCTGGAACGCGATCGTTTTAGCGATGGACAACTATAAAGCATCTGTTCAACGCGATCGCATTCTGCAAGCCGCTAATGATTGGCTTGAGAATATTTCAGAAATGATGGTTGATAAACTTTGCCAAATCCAATCTGAAGTCGAAGAAGAATTTGAACAGGAATGGGGTCAATATGCAGCTTAAATTTGCTCAAGCGACATCAAAACAATTGGCTCAAGAAATTGTAAAAGAGCTTGGAGTATCAATATGCTTTGCAATTAATCGGAATGAGAAATACGCAGATTTGCTGCATCAATATAGGTGTGCTGTCACACTTTTATTCCAACTAACTGAAGACCCTTGGGATGTACTTCAGTATATTCAAAAGGAAGGTTACAACTATCATGAATAGATACAGGGTCGATAACAACGACTGGAATCGTGTAAATTGTCGCCCAGAGTTACTTGGTAAGGTGTTCATCAACCCACCATCCTACTGCGCTGTGACCGAGTTTAACGGATTGGAGAGATATGCTGCAATTGCGGCATGGGCTAAGAAGCGATATTCAGATTCCTTCGGAGATATTGTTATTTCTGTAGGCGATCGATCATCCAAGTATTCGCAGGTCGAGAAAGCTGCTTGGAGTAAGTACATTAATAGCTTGGAGAATTCAAGATGCGTTTAAGATTTTATTTTGAGTATAAGCCTACCAATGGCTCACTTACAAATTACGTCTGTATTGAGTCGGGAGAATTTTTTCGCTCTGTCCGTACATCTTCGATTATAGGCATAAACTTGCGCCAATCTTGGATGACTGATGAGATATGCGATCGCGTTGGTAAGCAGCTAGCAAGCGATCGACAAACTTGGGGGCAATTTGTATGCGCCTAAGTTTCTATTCTGACGAAGAAGATTAGTAAGGAGAAAAATGTACTTTATAAATATAGGCGAAACGGCAAGCCAAATTGTTAAAGCGGACGCGATCGCCTGTAAATTCTTTGCCCCTCTGACAAAGAGGCAGGAAGTTTACTGGGAATTTTTTCTCTTTGTCGTGAATAGCGATCGTGCTAAGGAAGCTGACTTTTGGATTGAAAATGAATGTAATCTTGCAGAGGCGATTAGAAAAGAGAAATATTCTATTAAAGCTGACAAACAATTAACCGAGGCAGATCGTTTTTGCCTTGAAAACACGAAAGAGCTTCAGCGCAGAAAGTAATTGACTGTGCCTTGATGGTGATTTTTTGCATAGTTCTCAAGCAAAGAAATGTAACGATTTTGAAGTAATCGTTGAAGCTATTAATTTCCTAGATAACTTACAGGATAAAATTTCATGACATATAAATTTATAGTTACGGGAGGGATAGATGTTCCTCCCTCTTGTACCGAGATCCTCTCTTTCGACAAAAGGGTGATTGGTTTTACCATGCCAGACGGTAGAGAGGTAAGACCGTATCTTGCCCTTGAAATCAAATCTCTGTCAGAAGAGACTGTAGACATCTCTCATTCCGATGAAATTGAAGCTATGGGCTTTACCAATCTCGACTACGAACTCAACGAATTTGAGCAAGTGGATGATAATGAGGTAGATGATGAGGAAGAGGTAGATCATCAAGACTTGGAAGAATACCCCGAAACCCTTTGCTTCCATGATGATTTGCTAGCCGAAATCTACGGATAGGTTCGGGGTTGAAGGTACATAAATAATAAAATGACAAGACCACAACGACTTGACATCGCCCAAAACAGGCAAAAGGAAGTCAACAAAGACCAGATACTTTCCGAGATCAATTTTGCCTTGACCCATGCTATCCAAGGTAAGGTCATCGCTCAAATGAAATCAGCCAATGATGGTGTCCCGCGTAGCGCTAAATCCTCGGTTGCAGGAATACGCCAAGCACTAAAAGTCCTTGGTATAGATCCAATAGACCCCGATGAATTGCGATCGCTTAAAGCACTTGGCGATCACATTCTCGAAGACCAACAGCTATATCCCACCGTCATGTGGCGATATTACTGTTGTGGTTACATTACATTCAACGAGTGTGCTGAGTGCCGCGAGAAATCTGGCGATCGTAAGCGCTTTTTTAATGAAGGGCAAGCTGCGATCGAGGCTCGTTTTACTGTACTTGTTGAAAGCCGAGGTTATCGACCCCCAAAGGCTTTGAAGTCTTAATTTATCATATCGATTTTTTCACATAAAGCGATCTATGCTTGACAAAATTGATATGTTATTGATATTTTATTGATACAACGAGGCGAACAAATGACAAAGACTTATAATTACATTCGTATTTAAGCGAATACAAAGCAAGAAGGATTTGCGGCAATCTGTAACAAATTTGCTGATTTACTGAAGGTTGATAGTCAGCAACCCCGCACTGAAGTGACGGGGCTTCTAGCCAAAAGCTAGGAGCCGTGCTGACCAGCCAAAGTCTTAACTGACTACGTTATTTAGGTCACGACACCTCGGAATGCGTGCTAGTTCCCCGCACTGTCGTTTGCAATTAAACAGTTCTAAGGT
>NZ_LIRE01000747.1 GCF_001402795.1 Pseudanabaena sp. 'Roaring Creek' | reverse complement strand
TTTAAATCGCCAATGTCTCGACCGTCGTATTCCTGATAAACAGCTTTTGATTCAGGAAGTCTCGGCTTGGGAAAATCGCAGGAATTCTCTCTCTTGTAAAGTCAATTGGCAATTTACTACTGCTGATGCTCGCATTAAATTGCTTCGCCTTTACCCGTCAATAATTACTTGACTGCCTACTAGTGGCGGTCATTAACCAAAGAGCGTACCGCTCGCGTAGCAGGCGTTACGCTCGTCTAGGTTCTTAGCTACTTAACAAAACTTTAATTTGTTCTACACCAACCAGTTCAGCAACTCGATAGGCTGAAGCGATCGCCCCTTCATGCAAACCATCACCGAGATATGCCCCGACATGGTAAGTATTATTCTCTCCATTAGTGGCTACTACTTCATCACGGTATCGAAAAGCGTCAGTCGTATATAAAGGAGTATGATGCTTTTGGATGTGAATAAAGCGATCGCGAGCGATTATCTCTTCTAGTTGGTAAGACAGGAAATATTTTTGTGGTGATGAAATATTGCAAAGTTGATTCAAATAACTATTGTAGCCCCAACGAGTATCCGTTTGAAAGAAATCAAACTCTGATGGTTGTTTGATGCCATAGCGATCGTAAATGGAAGCATCTTGATGGACTACGCTATCCACATAATTAGGCTGCCAATGGGAAAATCGTTTGATTTCCGATGCAGTTGGATTGGCTAATCGGGCAAGAACTTGATCGGGTGGTGTGGCGAATACGACTTTATCAAATTCCTCAACTTCACCTGTAGATTGAATAATTTTTATGATATTTGGGCTTCTGACAATGCGATCGACTTCCACATTTAGCCAAATCTTGCCCTTAAATCGCGCCAAAATTTTCTCAATGTAGGAATAAACTCCACCTTGAATTCTGAGCCATTTGACTGCCACATCATCTCGTAAAACAGGCATCGCTAACTCTGCTGGAAAATCGTCAATCATCTCCAAAGGCATAGAGTAACTATACATAACTAGCAACTTTAGCCAAGTATTGCGAGTACAGGGACGTTTTAAATATTGCGATAATGGCTGATTATAGAAATCTTTTATAGTTGCAAATCTTATCCTTAGCCATAATTTTGCGGAACGGGCATAGAGAGTATCAAGGCGTAAATATTCGATGAGACGACGCAACCCTGTAAAGTTATTCTGAATGGTGACTCTTGATAGATAGTGACTGCCATTTTTAAAAAACATTGCCGAGCCAATGTTAACAGGTTCTAGTTCGACTTCTAATTCCTGCATCAGTGTTAAGAAGTGATGAAAGGTAGCAGGAAATTCGATTACTCCGCATTCGAGAATCTCTGGGCAATCTGATTGGTTTGGCTGCACATTTTTGTTCAATGTCCGAATATGTCCACCTAAACTTGCTTGTCGCTCAAAAACAGTAACTTGATGTCCCTGTTTATCGAGAAGGTAGGCTGTAGCCATACCACTCGCACCACCGCCAATAATCGCAATTTTCATAATAGAGTTCTCAATTCATAGAATAAATATTGAATCCAAAACCAGTTAAAAGTTTTGCTTTGCAAAACTTTTAACTGGTTTTTGGGATTTCGCCTAAAATCACATCACCAGATAATCTTTGATACAGCAATGCGCCCGTCCAAATCGTCGGAGCAAATCCAGGGTAGCCCGATGAAGCATTACAGAAATAGAAATGCTTGAGGGAAGTTTCGTGATTTAAGCGTCCTAGCCCCATATTCTGAGGTGTCAAACTAGAACCATAGGAATTACCATTGGGACACCAGCAAAACCTCTCATTGGTTGTCGGGCTGCCCGTAATATGAAAAGCTAGATGCTTTCTAAAGTTCGGTACGTATTTGTCTTCGACCACATCAAGAATCGAATCGAAAATCTCCTGCTTTTTGCGTTTATAAGCTTGGCGATCGCACTCTTGTAGTTGCTTGAAGTAGTCATAATTTGCCACTGTGAGAAATTCGACAATCTGACTATCTTCGGGGCAATCTTCACTTGATTCGGTAAGTAAAGTGGGAGTAGTGATCGCAAAACTGGGATTAGAAAAATCATGGCGATCGTACATTTGAGCAAAGGCTTCATTAAGATTTTGATGTCCCGTATGAAAGAGATTCCATTTCCCAAAGCCATAGTCGCGCAGGTCAATATCTTTAACCACACAATAAGCCATGTAGTTCGATACCGAATATTCATAGTCGAGTTTGCGACGCACTGTTTTAGAGAATTGTGACTCGCCAATCATTTTGGCAGCTTTTTTAGGATCAATATTGCAAATCACCCTATCACCAACAAACTCATCGGTTTGATGGCTCAGCAGATTCATTGTCTGAACTCCCGTCACAGTTCTATTTGTCAGCCTAAAGTTGGTGACTTCATAATTGAGTAATACTTGCCCTCCCTTAGATTCAATCACCTTAACTAATGAGTTAATCACATGCTCAAAATGCTGGGTTGGGTAATAGGCTCCTGCTTGGTAGCCTCGAAATAACACCACCCACGCATAGAAAGAGAGTTGATTGGGTGGCAATAAAAAATCTAGCCATTGTAGAGCTAGTAGAGTTTGAGCAGCTTGGGGAAGTTGAAACTTGTCAAATACATCTTGCAGGGTGCTATTGAGATATTGCACCGTAGAAAAGACTTCGATTGGATGCTTTAGTAATTCGATAGGATTAAGCGGCGGTGATAATTTTTTTAATCCTTGTCCCGTCTGTTCTACTGTATTGACAAATTGGCGAAGGCGATCGCAAGATTCTGGGAATAGCAAAGATAGGCGCTGAATTAGTTCTTCTGGATCTGAAGGAATATCTACAGCATATTCTGGCATCCGCATATGGTCAAAGCCTTGGGGATCGTATCTCTCAAAGGTAACTTCTTTCTCTAAACCTAATTTTTTTAGTACCCGATTCACAGTTTGTCCTTCACCACAGTCCCAGACATAGTGAAATTGGGCATTAAACTTATATTTTTTTGCCATCGTAAATGTATGCCCAAATCCGCCAGCATGTTCATGGGCTTCAAGGATTTGGACAGTTTTGCCTGAGTGTGCCATCAAAGCACCAAATGTTAATGCAGATAAACCACTACCCACGATCAAGTAATCAGTTTTCATATGGAGTATTACCAATCATAAAATCTTTCAACATTTTTTTCATTTGCGAATTCTTATCTATAGCAGTGTAAGTTTTACTTGGGATATAAAACCCAAAAGATGGGCGGTGGTGCTTCGCGCCGCCCATCTTTTGGGTTTTGATTTGTACGAAATCAAGCATTGCTGTAGTGTCTCTTGTTCATTTCAAAACAATTGACGAAGTATGTTCTCTAAATACTTTGATAGATCAATGCTTGGTTTCTTGAATGATTTGATTGATTACGACTTAAAATGTAATAAGTATTAGGACTTCGCAAAAGAACGAAATATAAGGGCAATTCATGAATTGCTCCTACTGTGGGTAATAAGCACGATCATGTTCCATATCGCTCAATCTCTCAATTCATGATAATTCGAGACATGAGAAATATTTAAGGCTTGTCCATGATGATGCTAATGGAGAAATCATAAGCCCCACGGAAATAAGTACAAGGACGATCGCACACTTGAACAATGCAAAAAATATTGAGTTGCTAATCTCATAAAAAGCTGCGACTTTATTAAGTACTCTTAAGCCCAAACAACTTAGAAACCACAAAATCCCTTCAATAATTCCAAGATATATCCCTTGAAAAAACAATGTAAAATCCCAAAATCCATCCCAACTAATATCCCTTGCTGCTTGGAGCGTGAAAATATGAAAAGTGAAGGTTGAAAGAATCCATAGTAACAAGGGAAAAGAGAAACTCTTAAGGATTTGATTAATTCTCAAAGCTAAGGGAATTTTCCATTTCACAATCAAGAAACCTAGGAGCAGAATTAGAAACGGCATTAAAAAGTAGAGAGCATATTGAAAAACGAAAAAATCGTAGGGATAGCTTCCATTGAAAAATTTGAGATTGTTATTAAATCTTATTCCCTTAGTTTTGACATCAGTGCAAAGCTGCTCTTTTGTGGCAAACTTTGTGACTGCTTTAGTAGACTCATTAAACAAAAAAAACTGCTTCTCAGTTTTTCCAATAATTGCCCCATCATAAAAACCAAAATCGCTTACTCCCTCAACATAAACATTAGAGCGACTGATCCTCCCATTATTTTCATTCCCATAAATTGCTGCACCTTTGACATCAGACGGCAAGCTGTCGGTATTCCCAATTTTATTACCTCCAAGAGTTGAAATTTCCCATTCTGAAAAGCCTGCCCTTGCCCAAGTAGGATTTTGGAGGCTGAAGGTTAAAATTAACAGTACAAGAAACTGAATCAATTTAAAAGCAGGGGACTTCATAAAAATGTCATGCCTAACTAGGATTTTTGAATCTGTTCTTCAGAAAGTCAGTTGGCAACTTTTGATGCATAAAGTTTTTGTCAAAGATCAAGACTGTAAAAACCACAGATTTTTTGTATTTTCGCTAATGCCTCAAATGCTTCAGGATTCTCGAAGGCTGGAGTATCCCAATCTGCAAGCATTGGAAGTCGAGAAAAAATTGGAAGCATAGATACCACTAAATCCATTCTGCCATCTGATGCCCAAAAATCTGCCAAGCCACACATAGTTTCTGCTGCCCATTCTCTTATAAAATCCTCACTAACTTCAAGGAATTCAACTAAACCATTTATTGCCTCTGGTAAATAACATTTGGCTAGCGCTTTTGCTGAATATTGGCGAACCCGTTTATCTTCACTTTCAAGACCTTGGATAAAAATGTCTTTATTGTCAACATCTCTTATGTTACCCAATGCTTCAACTACTTTAGCAAGCCCGTAAGAAATTTCATTCTCAAAATCCCTCCTCAAGTTAGGAATAGCTGATTTAGAACCCATTATTCCTAACGCAGAGGCAGATTCACGTCTTAAGAATGAATCATCGCTTTCCAATGTTCTTAACAACGCAGGAATTGCCACTTCAGCATTTAGTTTTCCCAGAGTCATTGCAGCATCTTCTCTTAATTCAGAAGCATCATCTTCAAGTATTTCAAGTAATTTGGGAATTCCTGCAATAATATTTTTCTCACAGATTAATTCTATAATGCTTCTTTTAACATCGACATCATTATCTTCTAATCCTTGCAACACCAAGGAAATATCGATCTCAGATTTTACTTTTTTGAGTGCAGAAATGGCATAACGACGCACCAATGGTTCTTGATCTTCAAGTGCTAGAAGTAATTCTGTAATTACATCGTCAGGCGATATATTACCTAAAATGGAAATGGCATACATTCTCACATTAGAATCAACATCTTTGAGTACTTCTAGCAAATTTGGAATGATATATGTAAAATCTTCATCTCCATCTATCAAACGATCTAAAGCTCTAGCAGCTTTCCATTTAAAATTAGAATTTAGACTTTGAAGAGAATTAAGTAAATTTGAAATTGCTTTGTGTCTTAATCCTGCCTGCTCTAATGCAACAGATACTGTAGATGGCAATGAGAAATCTTCCTCGGTTATGAGTATTCTATTTAGATTCTCAAATATAGTTTCATTTCTAGTGGCTACATATAGCTGCCCTAGAGCCAATGCCGCAGATTGACGAACATTTAGATCTTCTTTGTTTAATGAATCTATCAAAATTGGAGTAACATCTTCAATTCCTTCACAAGTTGATAATTCTCCAAGGGCTTCAGCAATATCACATCTTCCCAAAAAATGCTTCTCATCCTTGAGCATTTGCCCCAACTTAGGAATAGCCTTTTGCACTCCTTGGACTTTTGCCATCTTTCCTAAAGAACGAGCAGCAGCGAATCTTACAAATTGCTCAGGATCTTCAAGAGCATTGATCAAATCGGCAATTATTCTTTCAATATCTTTAAATAAATAGAGTTCTCCAAGTGTATTAGCTGCTGCTGCTCTTATTTGCCAATCAGAATTGCGAAGTGCATCACTTAAATTAGAAAGCGCAAGATCTGCTTTTTGTGAATTGGCTGATTTCTCAAGTATCTCTTCTGGTCTATCACTAATAAAATGACTAGGATGATTGTCAAATATAATTTCTATAAATCTTGTAATTCCTTCTCCAGATTTTGCGATTCTGATTAAGTACATATCCAACCAATCAGGTCGTTCATCCTCTAACAAAATAGCGATCGCCTTCTCTTGAAATTCTAATTTAACAGCACCTGCAAGTTTTGCCCCTAATTGCAAATCAATTTCTAAACCTAAACTTACAATTCGTAGAGCTTGTTGCTCATTTTCTAGAGTAGTTAGAAATTCTATTATCGTTTCTGTCCATTTAAGATAGTTGAGGTAATCGGATTTAATTATGCGATCGCTCAATTCCAAAAAATTGCAAGGTAAAACCATGATTTTATGTACTTACATTTTTTATTTTAAGATTATCTTAACAGTAGTTGGCACTGGTCAGCTAATGGGAGATGGATTCTGAAATACCCATGTCATGCCAACAAAAAAGGCGCAAATATGTCGATCATGCTTTTGCTGATCAGTGCTGATTCTAAATCAATGAATACTTACGCTTTGTATCTTAGTCAAGCAATTCATGTAAATCATTCATGAAATAAAACAGGATGCCGTCACAATTACTCAATAGCAATTCAGAAGTATAAGCGAAGGTAATAACAGTGATGTAGATTTTAATTTGGGGTAGCTCAACTAGCGCCAGCATTGTCATTAATTATCTGTTAGATGAACTCAACAAATATGTACCTCAGCCTAATTAAAATCCAGAGCTAAAACCTGCGGCGCACGCTGCGCGTGCGCCGCAGGTCTTAGGGTTTTATATTTAAGCTCACTTACTTACATTAAAGGCACGCAAAGCGTGCCTTTAATATGGGCTTAGAACTGAAAATCAACCACCCCAGTTAAGATTAACGCCATCAAGGATCAAGGAGGCGTTATACAACTGGAGAATAATGACTAGAAATACAAGGAACAAAGCCATGAAAATAGCCATGAGGGGAGTCGTGCCCCAACCGCGAGAGACTTTACCGTATTCTGCATTCAGCGGTCTGAGAATATCACCAAGCCATGTACGTTGTGACATAAGTTTGTTTTCTTAAAGGGATTGTTACAAAATAGTATAATTGTAATTTAGAATAACTCAAATCATTGGTTCAATTCATGGAAAACGCAACTTCGATCGCAATTACTATCGCCGTATGTGTAATCTGCTTAACGGCTTATGCGATATACGTGGCGTTTGGTCCTCCGAACAAGGAATTAGTCGATCAATTTGAAGAGCACGAAGATTAATTTTTAACCTCGCCAGTAATTATCAGCAGTAATTATCGCCAGTAAATATCGGCATAATATCGGCAGTAATTACTGCCGATATTATGCCATTGAAATTTTATAGCTATGAATGATCATTTCCGACTAACCCATGAGGCTCTAGATGTAGCAGCAGCTTATGCGATCGCCGACAATGCCCGAAATGGCGCAGTCGTCCTCATGAGTGGCATGGTACGCAATCAGACAGGGGGACGTGCTGTTGATTATTTGGATTATCAAGCCTACGACACGATGGCTTTACAAGTTTTTCAACAAATTAGCGATCGCTGCCATCGACAATTTCCCATTACCGATGTGGTCATCCACCATCGACTAGGAAAACTGAAAATCGGGGAAATCAGCGTGCTAGTTGCCGTAGGCTCGCCCCATCGCGGCGAAGCTTTCGAGGCCTGTCGCTATGCGATCGACACCTTAAAGGTGGAAGCACCAATCTGGAAAAAAGAATTTTGGCTGGATGGCGTTAGTAGCTGGGTCAATTGCCCCATATAAATCCCAGCAAATATTTTAAGAGTGCCGCTTCGCGGCACTCTTAAAATATTTGCTGGGATTTATCTTGCTATGCTTCTAGAAAAATCTTTTTTTGCCCGCCCTGCCCAAGAAGTCGCGCCAGAACTACTAGGCTGCAAGTTAGTCCGCAGCATTGCAGGGGAGGAATATCGGGGAATTATTGTGGAAACTGAAGCCTATGACGCAACCGATCCCGCTTGTCACGGCTATCGGCGCAAGACTGCTCGCAATGCGGCAATTTTTGGCGCTCCCTGTACGGCTTATGTTTACTTAATCTATGGAATTTACCATTGCGTCAATATCGTGACCGATCGCGAAGATTTCTGTAGTGCGGTGTTAATTCGGGCGATCGAATGCGATCGCTTGCCTAGTTGGAGTAAAGATAAGCCCAATCGAGCAGGCTCAGGGCCGGGGAAACTATGCCGTTTATTACAAATAGATCGCCAACTAGATGGAGTGGCTTTACATCCCGATCGGCATCTATGGCTAGAAGCGCGATCGCCAGATTTTAACGAACCCATCGTGCAAACCACCAGAATCGGAATTACCCAAGGCATAGACATCCCTTGGCGGTGGTACCTAAGCGATCGCACCTCTGTATCTCGCAAAAATTCCACAAAGCAGAAGATTACTCCTCATACCTAAGCAGGAGGGTGGCGGCGCGATGCGCCACCACCCTCCTCTTGGGCTTGTAGCAAGGCTCATGATGACAGCTAGAAGTAACTTTTTAGTAAACATACTCATAACTTTAGGGATAACCTTTTAATAACTTTTGGAGAAATAAATACTTAAGCAAGGGAGTACTATGACTCCATGAAACGGACTGTTTGCCCCTTGGGGACTTTTCCTTGAGGAAGCTATCTAGAGACTCCTGCAAACATTTTTATTAAGCCCTTACATAAGTCAATTTACTTAAAATTAAATATTTTTTAGCTTCTAAACATCGAGGAGCAAGGAGAGAATCATCATGCGTATAGAAGTAATGCAACCCATTGGTCACCTTGATGCGACCAGCACTAATTATTTTCGTCAACAAGCAAGCGATGTGCTAGATCGCAAGCCTGACGTACTACTTATCGATCTCCAGCATCTAAAACAAATGGATAGCTCGGGATTAGGAGCCTTAATTTTTGCGTTAAGAACCTCTAAGGCGATCGGCTGCAAGTTTGCCATCTGCTCCATCAGCGAATATGTGGACTTTCTCTTAGAAGTAACCTCAATGAAGACTTTGTTTGAGGTATTTGAAAATCGCAGCCACTTTGAGCACTCGCTCAAACAAGCTTAGGACAAATAAACCCCAAGAATTGACTGGCGGAGCGAAGCTCCGCCAGTCAATTCTTGGGGTTTATGTCCCAGTATAGCTATAGCCACTTAAGTCAGGACATCAAACCCAATAGAGAGTTGCGGCGCGAAGCGCCGCAACTCTCTATTGGGTTTGATGTCCTGACTTATAGCGCATTGCGCTCAAACCCAAACCAAGGAAATTTTTGAAAGCGTTGCTTCGCAACGCTTTCAAAAATTTCCTTGTGGTTCGTTTGATCGATAATTGCTGTAAGTGAATATAGCTATAACTATGCGGAACTACTCAATAACCTTTGGATAGTTGCAGTTAGATGGGAAAGTTGTACGGGTTTTGCCAAATATTCATTGGCTCCAACTGCCATACATTTCTCGCGATCGCTTTGCATCGCCAAAGCTGTTAACGCCACAATGGGAATATGTTTGAGAAAGGGATTGGCACGGATAATTTCAATCGCCGCAATGCCGTCGAGTACAGGCATTTGGATATCCATAAGCACGAGATTGGGCTTTTGGGTGATCGCTAGATCGATTGCTTCTTGACCATTAGCCGCTAAAATCACCCGATATCCTCGACTAGTGAGGTAATTAGCAAAGGTTTCAATATTAATTGGGTTATCATCTGCCAACAAAATTAGAGGATTAATTAATAAATCTTGCTCTAAACTATTCTCTAATAGTTTCCTTTCTAAGTTCTCTGGGTTCTCTAGCTTTTCTAGCCCCTCTTCGCCATGATATTTCGTTACGGAATGAGTCTGCTCCCTATCTACACTATCTACAGATCCGATCTCCAACTCGTAGGGTAAAAAGATAGAAAAACAACTTCCTTGCCCAATTTGGCTATTTACAGTCACACAGCCGCCATGCAATTCGGCAATTTGCTTGACAAGGGTAAGCCCCAGCCCTGTTCCCGAATATTGTCGATTTAAACTACTATCAATCTGAACGAAGGCTTGAAATAATTTACAGATGTCGGCTGGAGAAATACCGATACCCGTATCCGTGACAGAAAAAACGATCGCATGGGAATATTCAGGACTTGCCTTTAGGGTTGTTGCCTCGATATCTTGAAGCTTAACTTCCAATTTGACATTGCCACCATTAGACGTAAACTTGACCGCATTACTGAGCAGATTGATCAAGGCTTGACGCATTCGCCGCTCGTCCACTGCGATCATCTTCAGGCTGCGATGGATTGATAGGCGGAGCTGGACATTGCGCTTTTGTGCTGCTTGCCTAACTAAGTTCAGACTTGATTGGCATAAATAATCGATAGCCACAGGACTAATTTCGAGATCTAATTTCCCTGCACCAATTTTGGCTACATCCAAAATGTCATTAATTAATTCCAGTAAATGTCTACCACTCGTTTCAATTAGGGATAGCGATCGCTTTTGGCGATCGTTGACATCACCAAATACTCCTGACATCAAGCCCTCAGACATACCTAAAACTGCATTCAGAGGAGTACGGAGTTCATGGCTCATATTCGCAAGGAATTCATCCTTCAGTCTAGTCGCTCGCGCAAGTTCGGCATTAGTTTCACCCAACTGTTGATTAGCGGCTTGTAGTTCGCTGGTGCGCTGCTCGACCCTTAGCTCTAATTGTTGATTGAGCTGATAGAGGGCATCAATAGCCTCTTGTCTTTCGATTTCCGCACTAATCCTAGCGGCAAAAACCCTGAGCATCGCATCGGCTCTCTCCAAATTAGCGATCGGTTTGCGATCGAGAATGCATAGGCTGCCGATGGGCTTATCGCTACTGCTAAAAATTGCTCTCCCTAGATAGGATTCGACTGGTAAATCTTTGACGGATTCGCAATCGGGGAAATACCTCTTTAATTTCTCAGGACAGCAGTATTTTCCTTGTTTAATTGTCAACGAACAAGGAGTATTACTTAAGGGAATGATCGATACTGATTGTTGCTTTCCATCGATCCAAGAGATGATGGTCTCCAATCGATCCTCCATAAGTTTAGAGACAATGACATAACTCACTCCTAGGGCTTTGGCAATATATTCTGCTAAGGTGGGAAAGAAGTCCTCACCAGTATGAGCAGCCGCCCCTTCGACTAAACTTTGCAAGGCTGCTTCATCCTGTTTGCGATCGCTGATATCCTCGATAATTTCAATAAAAAATGGAGTGCGATCGACTTCATTAACAATTTTGGAACTGGTTGTCTTCACCCAAACAGTCCTGTTATCTCGGTGTAAGAGGCGCTTTTCCATGTGATAACTTTCAAGTTCGTTAGAAAGAACAAGATTCCGCAATCGGAGATTCTCTTCTATATCCTCAGGCAGCATATTGTCTGTGAATCGCATTGATGCTAATTCCCGTTCAGAATAACCAATCATCTCTTGATAGCAGGGATTAGTTCTGATAAATTTACCATCAAGGTCGGTAATTGCCATCCCCACCGCAGATTGCTCGAACATGCCACTTAACAGAGACTCACTAGCTCTCAGGCGTTGCTCGCTACGATGTAACGCCATCTCCGCCCATTTGCGATCGCTAATATCGCGCACAATGATCAGAACTTCGTTCTCGCTACAAACAGAAATGCGGACTTCTTCAACATGTAAATTCCCATCAATAATAATTTCTTGATCGTAGATCTGTCTTTTACCCGTCAGCAAAGCCTTACGAATATATTGCATTCGCGTTTCTGCCAAATCTATGGGGAAATCAGTATTATAAATATTTTTGCCAATTATTTCCTTTGTATCAAATATGTTAAAAGTTTCGGTTGGGAAAAAGTCCAGATAAGTTCCATCCCCAGACATCCGTATAATTAAATCAGGTAAAGCATCAATTAGATTTTTTTGATTGCTTTCGCTCTCCCTCAGAGCAGTCTCTACCTGTTTGCGTTCAATTGCTAAGCTAGCCAGATTAATGACCAGACTCACCAATTCCATCTCATCATCGGAAGGAGTCCGAATTTCAGGGTAATACATCGCTAATGAGCCTAAGACAATCCCTGATTTAGCAAAAATAGGTATCGACCAACAGGCAAGCAATCCCACTTCTAGAGCAAAATCACGATGGTTTTGCCATAGGGGATCGGTCGCAATATCGGTCACGATGACGGGGGCTTTTCGATACATCGCAGTGCCACAAGATCCTGCGTATTCCCCGATTTCGATACCTTCGATCGCTTTTATATAGCTTTTAGGAAGACTAGGGGCAATGCCACAGACTAGTTTTTTTCCTTCCACCCGTAAGATCGAGCAATACATTTGATGGGATTGCGATTCAATGAATTGAACGATCGCAGTCAAAATTTGTGATAGCTCCGCACCCTGCGCAATCAACTCCAATATTTGCCGCTGCTTTGCTAAGTGCAGATCTTGGCGCTTGCGATTGCTAATATCCTCTACTACAGCGGCAATTTGTTCAATTTCTCCATGACTATTCTTGAGAGGAAAGCAGCGTCCCCAAATCCACCGAATATCTCCATCGGGGCGCACAATGCGATATTCCTCACTAAAGCAACCACTAAAGGCAGTTAAAGTATAGGCTTGAGCAATACGCTCTTGATCGTCGGGATGAATAGATTGCATCCAAGAATCGGGATCTTGGTATAAACTTTCATTGGATTTACCCCAGATTTCTGCATATCTCGGACTTACATAAAGTAACTTACCCGAAGAAAGTTCGCGAATTACAATCACCCCACGATTATTATCAGCAAACTGGCGAAACATATCATTACTATGGGCTAGTGCGGTCGTTCTTTCCTGCACTTGGCTTTCTAATAACTTATTACGACTTTTGAGTAGTTCGAGATTTTCCTGCTCTAGCCTTGACATTTTTGTTTCCAATATCGAGACTAATTTGTAAATTTCAGTTGGTTGGATTGCCCCTAATAGATCGGCTTGGCTGACGATTCCTTCTAATCTGCCATCGGCACTCGTAATAAGCACATGATTGATCATTCTCTCTTGCATTAACTCCCGCACATCCCATAATGTCTCCTCGGAATCGATAGACACAGGCGGGAAACTCATCACTAACTGTACTGGTGATGTAAATAGATCTAATCCCAAGGCAAGGTATTGGATAATGTCACCTTCCGTAACTATTCCTATGGGAAATAAAGCATTCTCTAGCTCTTCAACAACCACGACCGAGCTGACGGAACTCTCTAAGATCAAGTTAGCGACCTTCGCAACGGAATCCATCTGTCGGGCGCAAACCACATCGGTAACCATTATTTCTTTTACCTGACGTAGGCGTAACATATCGATGGGGCGTAGTAGTTGCCGTAAACTCTCATGGGTGAGTAATCCGACTACTTCACCTAGATCGTTGACTAGGGGCAAATGACGAATATGAAAGCGATGAAAGCGATTGATAGGGACGAGGATATCGATGAATTCCCATTCCAGCAGCGACTGCACGGGATAGGTCATCACTTCAGCGATCGCAGTTTCCAGTAAATTACTTACGGATTTTTGGGGGAATTCCCCATTATTGACAGTCTCAGTTCCCAGCTTAATTAAGTCATGCTCAGTCAAAATCCCGATGAGTTTTTTCCCCTCCGTCACTAAGACGCAACTATTTTGAGCATGAGCTAATTGCAAATTTAACGCGGTATCAATATCGCAGGACAAACTACAGGCTTGTCCGCCTTTGCTCATTAAAGCGATCGCTTCAGCAACTGTTGCACTTGCCGCAATTGTCAAGGGATCGCGGATGATTGCTTGTTCAAATAGGAATTGCTGATTGTCAGCGTACATAGGTTGAAACACGAAATCTTACCCGCAAAAAATTTATATTTTTTTTACTCAAACATCCCTTAATAAAATTTTACTTTAATTTTTGAATATTTAGGTTGTAAATCTCCAATTTTTATCAATTTGGCAAATGTTTGCCAAATGTTTGCCAAATGTTTGCTAAATGTTTTTGGCTTCCTCTGTTTTGGGAAAGGTTCGGGAAAGATTTGAGAAGGATATTTCTGCGCCTAGGTAATTCTCAAAATTGCTTGGGATTCTCATATAGAAATCCTGAGTGAGTGAGAGGGGTTTCGACTATTCTCAGCCATCTATATAAGTTGGCTGAGCGTAATACGTTGGCTGAGCGTAATACGTTGGCTGAGCGTAATACGTTGGCTGAGCGTAATACGTTGGCTGAGCGTAGTCGAAGCCCCATTTTTCTCGTGAATGATTTAAGAATGCTACGGCACATTTAAAATAACTAACAAAACAACTAATAAAATAACTAATTAAAATAACTAAGTTTACATACCGCTAAATACATTTAAAACAAAAATTCAAAGAATAAAATCAAATACTGGAAGACTCTTAAATACTTGGTTATTGGCGAAGGTATCAACAAATGTATTTTAATGTATTTTATATTTATTTATCCTAAAAACAGATCGACTTAAGATAGACTTAATTGGTAAGTAAATAAATCTAAATCCTCAATAAACACTAAACAATTTAATAGAGCTGTACTTACGAGTATCCGTCGTTATTGTTAAATCATTCTGAGTTTATAAAATTTTACATAATGATCGTCGGATTGGCTATAACGAATTTCTAATCCGACTAAATAGGGTTTTAGTTCTTGTATCGGCAATTGCTACATTTCACCCTTGAATTTATGATATAGGCTTGTTATGGAAATGCAAAAAACTTATTTAAAAAACAGGCTCAAGTAATAAATTTAAATAATAAATTCAAACAAGGAAAATTATCAAACATTTTCTGGGAGCATAATAATAAACGACATAATAAACGAGGACTATGGTAAGATACCCTTTCTAAAGCTATCCAATTATACAAAATCACTTAAGCTAAGAATTGTTCTTGTTCTATAGATAAATAAATGCAATTATAGTAAACGTATACATAGCCGTTTACAAGGCTGTTTACATGGTTGTTTTGTGCTTATTAGGCAGTCAGTCAGTTTAAAAGGTATTTATGCAATAAGGGAATAGTCAGTGATAAATACTCTTTAGCCCCTTTGGCTTTCGATACAGCAAACAAATGCTACTTACCCAACTTTCTCCAGTGGACACATCAATACAAGCCCTTCCTAAGTTTATCCAAGATTTGAATCATTTATATGTTCTGTTTCAACAGGCTACTGGTGAATTATTGGTGACTGGCGACAATGAAGCCGAGCCTGTTTGGAACATATATTTCTATCTTGGGCGATTAGTATATGCAACTGGCGGCAAGCACCGCATTCGCAGATTGGCTAGAGCCATTCGACAGCATTCACCTAATATCAATATTCAAGAATTGCTCGAACATGCCAATCTCACTACTGAGGCTTGGGAGTTAAAGGTCATCGAGCAGGCAGTTCAAGAGAACCTTTTGACCACAGAACAGGTGAGAGCGGTCATTCAGTCCAGCATTCATGAGGTGTTTTATAGTCTCAGCAATCAAAAACAGCCCAAATCATCTTGGAAGCCTTTAGAATCCCTAGTCTTTAAACCCGTAGTTGCCCTATCTATGGGGCAAACCCTAGATAGTGTTGTGGCTGCCCAACAAAGGTGGCAACAGGCAGGGCTTTCCCATGTCCAAAACATGATCCAAGGGTTTTCCTTCGACTTAGCTCCTTACATTAATAATGCCGATCAATTGGATGTGATGCTAAAGGCGGAAGCCATCACCTCTAAAACCTATAGGACGCTTAAAAAAATTGTTAATGGCAAGAATACTCTATGGGACATGTCGATCATCATGCATTGCTCGATGATTGCTGTTATGCGATCGCTTTTACCGTTAGTTGTCGATGGAATTGTCGCTTTTCAGGAGGTACCTGACTGGACATCCTCGAAATGGAAATTGCCTAGTAAGCCTCAGGAAATTGTGCGCCGAGGGCTGGTTGCCTGCATCGATGATAGTCCGCAAGTAGCCGTAGAAATGCGCCGTATCCTTGAGCCCTTAGGTTATGAAGTTTTAGGAATTACTGAGCCTTTACAAAGTGTGAGCACCCTACTGCAACGGAAGCCCGATCTGATTTTCCTTGATTTGATCATGCCAAATACCAATGGCTATGAATTATGTACTTTTTTGCGAAAAACGACTACATTTCAAGAAATTCCCATCGTGATTCTGACTGGAAGGGATGGGATGATTGATCGAGTGCGGGCAAAGATGGCGGGCTCCTCTGATTTTATGAGCAAGCCTCCAGATCCTGCAAAAGTTATGCAGATAATGCGTAAGTTTTTGCAAGTCCCTGAGACTAACTAATTTGTAACAGCTCTCACTTAGACTAAGTAAGTAGGCTTAATTAAATATAAAACCCTAAAACCTGCGGCGCACGCGCAGCGT
>NZ_LIRE01000164.1 GCF_001402795.1 Pseudanabaena sp. 'Roaring Creek' | reverse complement strand
GGTTTTGAGATTCCCAAAATGGCGCTGCCATTTTGGGAATTGGTATAAAAAGACAAGTGGCGGCGCTTTGCGCCGCCACTTGTCTTTTGGGAGTGTGACAACACTTTTGTGAATTGAAAACTAAATCTAGTAAGGGTTTTCAAGTTAAGAAATGGCGTAGCCATTTCTTAACTTGGTATAACAATGGTCGCATCATTGGAACAAGAATGAACTCTCATCGTCCAAAGACTAAGAAATAACGCAAACAACGACTTGATGGAACTCTCATGGCGGAGGTTCAATTCATGAAGCGCTCCATTTCGTTCTTTTGCACAAGTTCTAAAACTATCAAAAGTAATGCTCAATGTCTTAGAAAAGCTCTTTTTTCCCCTAATTAATTATGATTCTAACTTCCTTAAACGAAACTCGCGCTATTGAAGTCAAAACCTCATCTGGTATTGAGAGAGGGATTGTTTTTTTAGAAAAGACTTTTGTTGCTGACAAATTATATAACACTTTAGACGCTGCCATTGTTGCTAGTAGAAAAGCTCTAGATTCAGGTGTTGCCATATTGATCGCCCCCGATGGCGAACAATTTTGTCTCTGGGTATCGGTAAAGTCACCAAGGATTGGGAAAACTGTTCAATCTGTTAAATCTGCCTAATATCGCTATGCAAGTTTTGCTTGGGACATAAAAGCGAAAAGATGAGTAGTGGAGCAAAGCTCCACTACTCATCTTTTCGCTTTTGATTTGTCCTGACACAAAACCAAAGAGTGTACCGCCCGCTACGCGGGCGGTACACTCTTTGGTTTTGCGCTAAATAGGTAAGGATGGGCGGCGCAAAGCGCCGTTCATCCTTACCTATTTTTTATTGCACTCTATTGATAAATATGATAGTGTATTGAATATCGTACATAAATCAAAAGTTCATGGATAGTGGCGATCGATATCAAGTTAGAGTCCAAAACTATGAATTAGCCGAATTCTCTGAATTATCAGGATTGGTCAGGTTTGGGGATGATGTCAAAGATATTTATCTTTCTGCTTGCCATAGCAAATTAGAACTACCCCTACAAACATGTGCTGTATCCGCAGGTTTTCCCTCTCCCGCAGACGATTATGTGGAACATAGGCTGGATCTCAATAGTTATCTCATTAGTCATCCTGCGGCAACTTTTTTTGTGAGAGCTGCGGGTAATTCGATGATGGGAGCGAGTATTCATGATGGTGATTTATTAATAGTCGATCGCTCTCTTGAGGCGACCCATGGTGATATTGTCATCGCCGTAGTCCAAGGAGAAATCACCGTCAAACGATTGCATTGCGTGCGCGGAGAAATAGCATTAGTTCCCGAAAATACCCACTATCCAACGATCCTGATTAACGAGCATTCAGACCTACATATTTGGGGAGTTGTCACCAATGTCATCCACTGTGTTAGACCGAAAAGCCACAAAAAGATTTGCTTTAGTTGATTGCAATAATTTCTACGTTTCCTGCGAACGTCTATTCAATCCATCACTGATTGGTAAACCCGTGGTAGTAGTATCCAATAATGATGGTTGCGTGATCGCGCGATCGCAGGAAGTCAAGGATATCGGACTGAGTATGGGTGTGCCTGTCTTCAGGATTTACGACCTCATCAAGCGCCATAATATTCAAGTTTATTCTTCCAATTACGCTCTTTATGGCGATCTTTCAGGCAGAGTAATGTCTACTCTTGCTTATTTTGCCCCCAATGTGGAAATTTATTCCATTGATGAAGCTTTTATGGATTTGTCAGAGTTTCGCTGTCGTGACTTAACTGCCTATGGCGATGAGATTCGCAAGCAGGTCATGCGCTGGGTAGGAATTCCCGTCTCCATTGGAATTGCCCCAACTAAAACCCTCGCAAAATTAGCCAATCGGATTGCTAAACAAAAGGGTTCAGGGGTTTTTGAGTTTCACGATGCCGCGATCGCATCTATGGATGAAATTCTATCTCAAGTAGATGTCAGCGATATCTGGGGCATTGGCTCTAAATATAGTAACTGGCTGAAGGAAAGAGGCATCATAACGGCTTTGCAACTGAGAGATGCCGATCGCTATCTGCTCCAGAGTAAGATGGGGATTGTCGGGGTTAAGCTGCAAATGGAACTACGAGGAGAATCTTGTTTGGCGATGGAATCGATCGCCAATCCCAAGCAGGGTACTTGTGTTTCTCGTTCTTTCCCTAAATCGATTCACAAACTTGCCGAGATTAAAGAAGCGATCGCCTATTTTACCCATCGAGCGGCGGAAAAACTGCGACGACAGCAACAGTCTGCCAGTGCTATTACAGTTTTTTTGCAGACTAGCCCTTTCCGCGAAAACTTCTATGCCAATAGCGCTACGGCTGAATTAGTTATATCAACTAATTCTACCAATGAACTTTCGCTTGTAGCCACTCGTTTACTGGAGGGGATTTATCGCAAGGGACAAAATTTTAAAAAGGCAGGGGTGATGATGACAGGGCTAGTCCCTGAACGTCAGGTGCAAGGAAATCTGTTCGATCCGCATAATGAGGAAGCCAAAAAGCGATCGCGCAATCTGATGAGCGTGATGGATCGCATTAACGAAATATACGGGCGAGATACGCTGCGCTTTGCCGCAACGGGAGTACTTCAAGTATGGAAGACTAAATCCGAACAGCGATCGCCCCGTTATACAACCTGTTGGGGAGACTTATTAGAAGTTTCGTAAGATCGCCTATCAAAAAGAGTCCGTGCTTTGCGCGGACTCTTTTTGACTATGCTTTGACAGTTTTGACAATTAAGCCAATAGATTCTCAACTGCGGCAATTACATCTTCAGGTTGGGGTATTGTTAAATTTTCTAATCCGCCATTATAGGGAGTAGGCACATCTAGAGCCGCAAGACGGACGATAGGTGCATCTAACTCATCGAAATAATTGTCATTGATCGAAGCAATAATCTCGGAGCCGATGCTAGCACAGCGCATTCCTTCTTCAACAATAATGATGCGATGGGTCTTCCGCAAGGAGGTGACAATAGTTTCCATGTCCAGAGGCTTTAGAGAAATCAAGTCGATGACTTCAGGATCGTAGCCCTTATCTACTAGGGTATCGACTGCCTTCAAGACATGGTAGCGCATCCGAGAATAGGTCAAAATAGTTACATCACTGCCTTCGCGGACAATTTCTGCCTTGTCGAGAGGTAGTAAATATTCTTCGTCGGGAATATCTTCTTTGAGGTTATAAAGCAAGACATGCTCAAAGAAGATGATGGGATTATCGTTACGAATTGCTGATTTTAATAGCCCCTTAGCGTTGTAGGGGGTAGAGCAGGCTACCATTTTAATGCCTGGGACGGCTTGGAAATAGGTTTCCAGCCTTTGGGAATGCTCCGCGCCGAGGTTACGACCGACACCACCAGGGCCGCGAATGACGATGGGAATTTTGAAATTACCGCCAGAGGTATAGCGCAACATCCCTGCATTATTCGAGATTTGGTTAAAAGCGAGGAGCAGGAAACCCATGTTCATGCCTTCGATGATTGGACGCAAACCAGTCATTGCCGAGCCGATCGCCATACCTGTGAAGCTATTTTCAGCGATCGGGGTGTCTAGCAAACGCAGGTCACCGTATTTTTTGTACAGGTCTTTGGTTACTTTGTAGGAGCCGCCATAATGCCCCACGTCTTCGCCTAAAACATAAACGGCTGGATCGCGCTCCATCTCCTCATCGATCGCTGCTCTGAGGGCGTTAAAAAAAGTAACCTCTGCCATATAAATCTGTGATTGTGTCTGTAATTATGTAAACAAGTCTTAAGCGCCCATTATATCTTTTGGGGTGCGTATCGACACAATCTTACTCAGGCATACATCAGATAACACCAAGTTAAGAAATGGCTACGCCATTTCTTAACTTGGTGTTATCGATCAAACGAACCACAAGGAAATTTTTGAAAGCCTTGCTTAGCAAGGCTTTTAAAAATTTCCTTGGTTTGGGTTTGAGCGCAAAGCGTTGTAACTTGAAAATCCTTACGAGGTTTAGTTTTTAATTTCCAAAAGTGTTGTCACACTTTCATGAATTGGTATATAGCTGTCACCAAGTGTCCTACTCTCTTCCCAGTAAAGAATTAGAC